>JAKDNL010000023.1 GCA_030451825.1 Pseudonocardia sp.
GCCACGCTCAGCGCCAACATGAGAACGGAGGTCCCGGGTACCGCCCGACGCTGCGATCACCGCGCCCGGCAGCGCATGGTTGGTCCGTTCGGCCCTTCCGGATCCGATACTCGCCGAGCCAGCCTCTCAGGGAGGCGGTCGGTCGGCGGCTCGCGAGGGGGCGAACCATACGATCTACCGCCTCGGAGACACGATCATCCCGGTGCCGCGTCACCGCGAGGTGAACGAGATGACCACCGAGGGCATCGATCTCGCCGACGTTGCGGGCTTGCATCCGCGCCGGCCCCACCCGGAGTTGGGCGAGAGCTCCGCTCGTGCGGCCAGGGTGGACGAGGGCTCCACTCGCGCAGGGGCGCAGGGGCGCAGCGCGGGGATGGTTACCCCGACGCCGGCCGGGCGTAGACGTCGCCGGAGCGGCCCATCGGGCGGCGACGGTCGAGTAGGGCCTCGAGCTCTCGGGCGTTCAGCCACCGCTTGCCGGCCGCAGTGGGGTCCCAGCGCATCGTCTCGACCGGGGAGTAGCGATAGACGTGCCGTCCGAGCGCCTCTACCCGGGCGAGCGCGGCGAGCGCGGCGTCATGCGCCGCAGGCAGGTACTCGAACGACAGGGCGGGCAACGGGCGTGACAGGCCCGCGAGGACGTCCGCCTCGAACCCCTCGACATCGATCTTGCAGAAGGCCGGGACGCCGTGGGCGTCGACGAGGGCATCGAGGGTGGTGACCGAGACCGGCACCGAGTCCTCCCACCGCACCCGGGCGAAGCCGGCTTCGGCGGCGACGGTGCGGCGCCAGTCCGCGGACATCGAGGACACCGTCGGCGCGGCACGGGAGATCTCGAGCCGAGCCGTGCCGGGCTGCGCGCCGAGCGCGGCGGGCACGACCGTCACCCCGTCGTCATGAGCGAAGAACAGCCGCAGGATCCGGACGAAGTCCGGCTGCGGCTCGACGGCGACGACCCGAACGCCGAGCCGACGCCACGCGCGCACCCGGTTCCCGGCGTGCGCACCGACGTCGAAGGCGAGATCCCCGGGGCCCAGGAAGGCGGAGTAGAACGCGCGCATCCGGTGCTGGCGTCCGGGGATTCCGTGGTAGATCGCGAGAGAGCGGGCGATACCGAGGGCGCGGGTCAGCACACCGGCCGACGGTAGCGGGCGGAACACCCTGAGTACGAGTCGCAATGCTGTCCGTCCGGCCCAGCCCCGCGCGGGGCTTGCTGGTCCCGGGGCGAGCGGTGCCGCACAGAGGCCGGATCGCTGCGGTCCGGCGTTGAGGAGGTCGTCATGGGTCGTCTACAGGGGAAGGTCGCTCTCATCACCGGTGCCGCGCGCGGCCAGGGTCGTAGCCATGCGGTGGAACTCGCTCGGGAGCTCCGACGAGCTGGCCGAGACGGTCGCAGAGGTCGAGAAGCTCGACCGGCGGGTGATATCCGCGGCGGTCGACGTCCGCGACGGCGGAGCCCTCACCGACGCCGTCACAGCCGCGGTCTCGGAGTTGGCGAGAACACCCGGCTGACCTGCCCGTTCAAGACACCCGCCGGTGCCGGGCTGCCGGTCGATGAGCGCGTCTACAACGCGCTGCGTTCGGCCACCC
Source organism: Pseudonocardia sp. (assembly GCA_030451825.1). Classification (GTDB taxonomy): domain Bacteria; phylum Actinomycetota; class Actinomycetes; order Mycobacteriales; family Pseudonocardiaceae; genus Pseudonocardia. The sequence goes on from JAKDNL010000023.1 coordinate 1,591, forward strand.
GAGCCCTGGCCGAACGCGGGAACGCCCTGCTCAGGACCACCTTCCGAGCCCTGCGCCGGGTCACCCCGTGTCCCTGGCGGATCGGCGCGATCACCGCCGCCGCGCTCGTCCTGCTCCACCACGAACATGACCGGACAACGTGATCAACTCGCTACTGGGAATGGCTCATTCAGCCGCGTGCGTCATCGTCGCCGGCAGCGGACCGAATCGCGTCGATCAGCATGCGCACGAGTTGTTCCCCGCGGACCTGCCACTTCTCCTTCGGCAGGTGACCGCTGAGCTCCATCCCCGCGATCCCGTGCGCGCTCGACATCAGCAGAGCGCCGTAGCGGTGAGCATCCGACTCGCCGACCACGTCGGCGACGAGAGCGAGGAACTCGTTCTCCGAACGGCCGGCGGACCCAGCGGCCTCCGGGTCGCCCGCCGTGGTGCTGAACATCAGCGCGTACCGGTGCGGTTGCCGGCGGCCGACCTCGATGAGCGTCATGACGGCCCGCTCGAGCCGGGCGCCCGGAGTGGAGTCCGGGTCGGCCCGCAGCGGTTCCACGTCGTCGGCCAGCGAGTCCCATGCGTTGATGGCGAGCTGGGTCAGCAGGTGCTCCTTGTTCTCGAAGTGTCCGTAGGGCGCCCCGCGCGAGACTCCGGCGCGGGCCCCCACGGCGCGGAGGGTCACCGCGTCCGGTCCTCCCTCGTCGAGCAGCTCGGACGCGGCACGGACGAGAGCGCGCCGGGTTGCTGCAGCGGCTTCGGTTCGCGTCACCACGGTGACCACTCTAGATGACAGTGTCATATGAAAGTGGCACCGTGGGTGGCATGACACAGTCACATGAGTTTTCCGCGGACGATGCCCGCGTGCGCCGCTTGCTGGATCGTGCCGACATCAGCGATGTCCAGCTCCGGTACGCCACGGGCACCGACTCCCGCGATTGGAAGCTCTTCCGGAGCTGCTTCACCGACGAGGTCGAGGTCGACTTCAGCGACGGCTTCGGTCAACCCGTCGTTCGCGTCACGGCCGACGAGTGGGTCCAGGCAACCGCGCCGAGGATGGAGTCGTTCACGGCGACGCAGCACATGATCACGAATCACGCGAGCGGGTGGCGGATCGCGAGGGTCAAGCTGACGGCCCTCTGGATGACCGGGAACTTCGGCATCTTCCAGACGGCCCTCACCCATGAGGATGCGCCCGCCGCCTCCGGCTGAACTCGATTCCGGCAGCTGACGGTCGACCGCGCATGCTCCCGTGCCCGGTGCGCGCCCTCACCGGAGCCTGATCGGACGAGCCTAGAAGAGCTCCGGCGTCGCGGGCATCACATCATCGAGAAACGCGCTCACCATCGGTACCAGTACCGCTGACTCACCCGAGATGCCGATGTGCGATGTCGCCGCCAGGATCACCAGGCGCGCGGCCGGAACCTTCTGCAGCGTCCCCGTCGCTGCCGCTTCCTCGTCGCCTCCACCGCGCAGCATGAACATCGCCACCGCGTGCTCCGGCTTCACGCCGTCCGCATCACCGACGATGACCATCGTCTTCGCGGAGATCGAACGCATCTGCGCGTCGCTGATGTTCTGGTCCTCGATGTTCAGGACCTTCATCTTCTCGAGATAGGCGTCGAACGCCGCGGGGTCCGGCGTGTGCTCCAGGAACGCCTTCTCGACGGGCGTACCGGCGAACGCGGTGGCGTTGACACCCTCGATGCCCGCCAGTACCGACGGGTACCAGCCGTCCCTGCGGTAGGTGGCGGACATCGAGACCAGCTTGCCGACGAGCGTCGGGTGACGGATCGCGAGCTGCAGCGCGACCCCGCCGCCCTGCGAATAGCCCATCACATCCGCGCGTTCGACCTCCAACGCGCGCAGCAACGCCGCGGCATCGTCGGCGAACCGCTCGTAGGACATCGCGCGCGATGTGTCCGGGGTGCGGCCGTGCCCTTGCTGATCGAAGACGATCACGGTGCGCTCGCCCGCGAAGGCGGACACCCACGACGTCATCGACCCGGTGGCCATGAACGCGCCGGGGATGAGCAACAGCGGAGGTGTCGTCGACGTGCCGAGCCCGCCATACACCTCGTGATAGAGACTCAGGCCGTTGATCGGCAGGTGAGCAGAGCGCGAAGGCTTCGTCGTCAGCACGTCGACCTCACGATTCTCATCGCTGGAGACCGGCGGATCCCGCGGGCTTCGCTGCGGCGTCCCCGTTCGGGCCGTAGAGCCGGGCGACGTCGGGAGAGTCGAGCCACTTGGAGTACGTGGGCGACTTCGGCCAACCGTCGGGAGAATCCTGCCATTCCTCCTGGCGGCCCCACGGCAGGATGTCGACCAACGCGAAGGTGTAGCTGAGCTGTTCGGTGCCGCGGCCGTCGGTGTGCCAGGTGCGGTAGACCGTGTCGCCGTCGCGGAGGAACACGTTCACCGCGAAGCCCGCGCCGGGCGGCGCGCCCACGTCGGCGCCGAACGAGCTCTCCGACGACGAGTACCAGTCCATCGTGTTGCCGACCTTCCTCTTGTAGGCCAGCGCTTCCTCGATGGGCCCGTTGGTGACGATGACGAAGCGGGCATCGTAGTTGTCGAGCAGGCCCAGCCGGACGTACTGCGACGTCAGCCCCGTGCAGCCGCCGCACTGCCACTCCGCGCCGTCGGACCACATGTGGTTGTAGACGATGAGTTGGGAGCGCCCGTCGAAGACGTCGACCAGCCGGACGGGACCGTCCGGGCCGGTCAGCGTGTAGTCCGGGAGCTCGACCATCGGCAGTCTGCGGCGTTGTGCGGCGATGGCGTCGAGTTCGCGGGTGGCGGCCTTCTCCCGCATCCGAAGCTCGTCGAGCGCGGCCTGCCAGGTCGGCCGGTCGACGACGGGGGGTAGGGCACTGGCGGTCTGCTCGGTCACGGTTCCTCCTTCAGCTCGGACGGATCTGCTCTGATGTGGTGACCGGAGACGGCTGCGGAAGTCATCGCGCTCGGGTCCAGTCGGTCGAATCTTCTGCCGGTCCGGTCAAGGAGCGTGGATCTTGCTCGGCCGACGGATGATCGTCCTGTGGCAGCTTTGGGGCACTTTGCTCACCCGCCGGGACTGCAGCAGCCACGACGCGTAGGTGTGGAGGCGGCCGTTGTCACGGCGGCGAGTGGCGCTTTCGAGTATGTACTGTCACCGGCATGGCGACCCGTTCCCGGACACCGTCCGCGCAGGACTGGATTGCACCGTGGATGACGATGACCGAGATCGCGGTCACCGCACCGTGGGTGATCTGGTACCGGACGGCCGTGCTGCTGACCGGCGGGTGGCCGCCGAGCGCCCGCAGTCGCCGGGAGTACACCCGGATGTGGACGGAGAAGGTCGAGGCGTTCTCGCAGGCCGCGCTCGCCGCGCGGACCACGGCGCCAGGATCGGTCGCCACCAGCCGGGCGCTCGCCCCGGTTCGGAGCAGGGTCCGCGGCAACGCTCGCAGGTTGGGCCCCGGCTGACCTGCCCGGCTGCCGTCCCCCGCCGGGTCGGGGCAGCGGTTCAGCGCTCCGGCCGGGCCGTCGGGCCCGGCTCGGTGGCGTCCGGTCGGCGCTCGGGCGCGGGTTCGTCGAGCGGGACGGCGCTCTCGGTGGGCTCGCTCGTGTGGATGTCGGCGGGATCGGCCTCGTGGTCGGCGTCGCTGCGTAGCGATCGGATGCCGGAGTTCAGTACGGCCAGCAACGGGACGGCGAGCAGGGCGCCGGCGATCCCGGCGACGACCAGTCCGGCGCCGATGGCGAGGACCACGGCGAGCGGGTGCAGCTTGACCGCCCGTCCGAGCAGGAGCGGCTGCAGAACGTGGCCTTCGAGCTGCATGATCGCGACCAGTAGCGCGAGCACGATCAGCGCGATGATCGGGCCCTGTATGACGAGTGCGACCAGGACGGCCGCTGTGCCGCTGACCACAGCACCGAGGATGGGGACGAACGCGCCCAGGAAGACCAGCGCGGCGAGCGGAGCGGCGAGCGGGACGCCGAGGACGGCGAGCCCGATGCCGAGCAATACGCCGTCGACGACGGCGACCGCGGCGGTGGCTCGGATATAGCTGACGAGGGCCGCGAGGCTCCGGCGTCCGGCGACGTCGGCGCGGGTGCGCATCTCGGCCGGCACCGCGCCGAGCAGGAACTGCCAGATGGCTACCCCGCCGTGCAGGAAGAAGATCAGGGCGAACAGCGCCAGCAGGGTCTCGGTCAGCACCTCACCGATCGTGACCGCGGTGGTCAGTGCCCCGGCGGTGATCGCGCCCTGGTTGTCGCGCAGGGTAGAGAACAGCTCGGTCCGGGCCTCGAGCAGCTGCTGCTCGCTCAGGCGCAGCGGCCCGGTTCGGCTGAGCCAGGCGACGACGGCGTCGACGGCGGTCGAGAGCTGGCACCGAGCTCCGGAAGACCGGCGACGACCGTGATGACGACGAAGGTGAGCACGCCTCCGAGCAGCGCGAGACCGCCGACCATGACGGCCGCGGTCGCCGCACCTCGGGGTATCCGGTGGCGCTGCAGCCAGCCCACCGCGGGGGAGAGCAGCGCGGCCAGCAGAATTGCGATCGCAACCGGAACGACGAGCGAGGCCAGGTACCAGACGATCAAACCGAGGACGCACACCACGGCGACGAGAACCAGGAATCGCCAGCCCCACGCGGCACCCACCCGCAGCGGGGTCGGGAGCGCCGGCCTCAGGTTGTCCGGACGCCGGCGGGCGCGGTCACGCGCTGCTGCCGACAACGATGCGGGGGAGCTCCCTTTGCGCAGGCCGTGGGGGCGGACTCCGTCGGACATGGCCGCCTTTCGAGGCGAACGCCGGCGGGCCGCGGTCCGTGCCCGTCGTCGGAGCTACCCGGACGGGTGAACGCTACGTCGGCTTCGCCATGATCGGTGTCCGGCCGGGAACGGCGGGTGCGTGATGTCCCTGCCCGTCATTTGTCGGTTTGACACCTGCCCCGCCCCAGAAGGGCGGCGATCGTCGCTGGGTCTTCTGGTGTCAGCCGAGCAGCCCCACCGCGTAGACGATCGACGTCAGCACGGCGAAGATCGCGAGAGCGAGCAGCAGCGTGAGCCAAAGCCTGCGCAGTGTTCCCGGCATCGTCCATCATCCCTTCACTGGGTCCTGCGTACCGCTGTGCCGGCCGGCTACGCCACGGATGCCGGACCCGCGCTGGCCATCTGGTAGATCAGGAACACCGAGAAGGCGATGTAGAACACGGCGATGGCGATCATCACCGGCAACCGCCAGCCCCTGAGCCTGGCGAACTGCGGCAGGAACCTCCGGTTGATCATGATGATCAGCACGGAGTAGAACGCCATCACGAATCCACCACCGGCCGCCGAGATGACCAGGAGCACGACGGGCTCGATGCCGGTCCAGATGATCCCGGAGCCGGTCACGATCATGATCCACACGGCGGTGATGTAGATCTTGCTTTCGCTCCAGAACGTGCTCTCCTTCAGGAACGTGACCTTCAGCGAGTCCCCGGCGAGCCGGCTGACGTAGTCGATCACGCCGATGTTCGTGGAGAACAGCATGAGGAAGCCAGCGAGGTAGAAGGCCGTCGTGAACCACGGGGCGACGATCTCGCCCAGCGCGCGTCCCTCGGCCCGGATGAACGTGAGCTCGGACTCCAGGGCGGGGTTCACACCGACGGTCGAGTACACCAGCACGGCGAGGGAGATCAGCAGCAGCACTCCGATGAACCAGAACGTGATGAGCTGCTCCTGGTTCGCGATGCGCCACCACTGCCGCCAGCGACGCTTGTTCTCCTCGGTCGCGGGAGCCATGTAACCCAGCGACGGCGCCGCCACCTCCTGGCCGGTGACCGGGGAGACGATGTTGGGGATCCGCACCCCCATTCCCATCCCCTTGTCCCGGATGTAGTTGCTCTGCACCAGGTTGTTGGCCCCGCCGGCGCCCGCGAAGACGATGGCGCCGAACAGCGACGCCGCGCCGATCTGGCTGACGATGTCGGGCAGGCGCGCCGCCCCCTGGGGGGCGTCGGTGACGACGGCCGCCCAGGCACTGCCCTTGGTCGCCAGCACGATCGCCGCCACGACGAAGATCAGGATCAGGACGACCATCACGCCCTCGATCTTCTCGAGCGTCTGGTAGATGACGGGCGACACCGTGATCGCCAGGCCGATCGACAGGAGGAAGATCGTGGCGACGACGGGCACCGCCGAGTCACCGAGGTCGAAGATGAAGGTGAACACGGTGGCCCCGCTCGACGCCCATCCCGGCCAGAGGTTCGGCAGGATGGCACCCAGAACGAAGATCACACCCCACGGCAGCCATAGGCGGGAGAAGCCGGTCACCGCGGTCTCACCCGTGATCAGCGTGTAGCGCTCGACCTCCATGTTCAGGAAGAACTGCATCGTGATGCCCACGACGGCGAGCCACATGATCCCCAACCCGACCTGGGTCGTGATGTAGGGCCACAGGACCAGTTCCCCCGAACCGAGGGCGGTGGCCGTGAGGATGACGCTCGCCCCGAGGTAGTGACGTAGCCCCCGGGGTTCCGGCAGGTCGGCGTACGGCACGGCCGGAAGGTGCCGGCTGGGGAGTTCGGTCGCCATGACGGCACTTTCCGACCGGCCCTGTTCAGCCATCGCGCTACTCCCCGCGGCGTTGCTCGGCGTCGTTGCTCGGCAAACGTGGCGGGAAGTTTATCAGGGACCCGGTGATATCGGTCACGTCGACGAGTCGGGTGTTCGGTGCCCGGAGCCCGGCCGGCGTGGTGATCGGGACCGGCGCCTCAGTCCTGGCGCTCGATGCGAGCGTCCGGACCCGGGAAGAAGATCGTCTCGTCGCCGCCGTCCCAGCGGACCCGGTAGTGAAGCCCGTCGCCGACGCCGAGGACCTCCAGCACCTCGCAGTGCCGGCTGCTCCGGTCCACGACCGCGGACTCGACGACGATCCGGTCTCCGACGGTTGCCGTGTCGTGCATCGCTACCTCCTGCTGAAGCGTTGAGGGACGCTCCACCATGCCATCAGCGGGCCCCCGGCGCGCCGGGGGTGCGAATCAGCGGGCCGCGCCGCCCGTCGACGGGGTGTGGGTGTGGGGGTCGCCCCGCGCCGAGGTCTCGAACGGTCCCTCCGTCCACCCCGGGCGCTCGAAGGTGAGCCGGGGACGGTGGACCGGCGGAGAGCGGTCCGGCGGATCGCTCGGAATGCGCGCTCCCCGTCGTCGCGCGTGATGCCTGTCCGGATGCGCTTGCGGCCGCGGTTGCGTCGCGACGTGGTGCGCGCGGCATGGAGGTCGGCGCGCGTCGCGACGCTCGCGGGCCACGACGGCGCGCAGGAACGCCCCACGGGCCACGGCCCTGAGGTCTCGAGCGGCCCCTTCGGCCACCCAGGGTGGACGAAGGGGCCGCTCGCTCACCGGTGGGTCCTTCAGCGCGGCCCGGGCTCGTCGCCCCGAAGCAGTTGGCGGAGCGGGGCCGTGTTGCACCGGACGGCGAGCACGAGCAGCGCGACCGCCACACCGATCGTCGTCGACAGCAGCCGGTCGAGCAGCAGGGCCGGCTCCGGACCCGGCTGCGAGATGTGCGAGACGAGCAATGCCAGCGGCGTGATGGACAGGAGCGCGATCGTGTAGTTGCGCAGGACGAACAGCTCGGCGATGCCCTGCAGGACGATGACCACGAGCACGACGGCCCAGATCGGGAGGTCCGGTGCCAGCAGTGCGGCGGCGACGCCGAGGCCGGCGACGGTCCCGGCGATCCGCATGAGCGCCCGCGCCACCTGGCCGGTGGTGCCCGCGACGGTGAGCGGGACGACGGCCGCGACCACCGCCCAGTACTGGTGCACGGCGCCGAGCGCGATCGCCAGCGGCACGGTGAGCGCGCAGACCACGACGACGTCGGTGACGATCCGGCTGGACAGCGCCTCCCGCAGCCCGGTCACGACCAGCGGCCTCCGGGCGGGTGCGTGCGAGGGCAGGAGCCGGCCGGCGCTGCCGACCAGCACCGCGAACGCGGCGGTCACCGCGGTCGTCGCGACGGCCTGCACGATCCACCCGGACGGCATCGGTGCCATCCCGGCGAACGCCCCGGCCGCGAAGATGAAGAACAGCGGCCCACGGGGCTTCCACGCGATCATCTCGCCACCGACCGTCGCCGCGGCGGCCACGGCGACGACGACCAGCAGATGCAGCCACGGCGCGACGGGCAGGTGCGCGGCCGCGGCCCCGATCGCGACGCTCGCGGTGAGCCCGGCACCGCAGACGGCCTGCACCGTGGTCCGGGCGGGAACGGCCAGGTCGCGGGCGAAGATCGCGGTGAAGGCGCCGAACGCCGCCGCGCCGATCAGGTCGACCCGCCCGGTCGTGAGCAGGACCAGCATCGGGGCCGCGACCGAGATCGCGCACCGGAGGGCGGGGCGGTGCGCCCCCGCGTGCGGCGCGAAGCGGACGAGCTCGCGGGTCAGTACCTGCGACACGGGCATACTCCTTTCACTAGTGAAGCACTATAGTTCACTGGTGAAAGGAGGGCCATGACGAGCAGGCGTGACGTCGTCGACGACATCCGGGCGACATGGGCGGTGCGGTTCCCCGAGCTCGACACCGAGCCGATGGAGGTCATCGGCCGGATCCTGCGCGCCGCCCGGTTCCTGCAGGAGGCCGCCGACGGCTGGCTGGCCGGTGCCGGCCTGACCCGGGCGGAGTTCGACCTGCTCAGCCAGCTTCGCCGCAGCGGCGCCCCACTGCGCCCCGGCGAGCTGACCGCCGGGGTGGTCGGGTCACCGGCGGCCACCACGAAGCGGCTGCACAAGCTCGTCGACGCCGGACTCGTGCGGCGGGCCACCGATCCCGACGACGCACGCGCTGCCCGGGTCTCGCTGACGCCGTCGGGGGAGCGGTTGGTCGACGAGTTGCTGCCGCGTCAGCTCGTGGCCGAGGAGTCGCTGCTCGAGGTGCTGACCCCGGATCAGCAACGGCGGCTGGCGGGCCTGTTGCGGACCGCACTGCTCGGCTGGGAGTGAGCACTGCGCTCCCCACGACCCCCAGTCCGAGCCACACCGCCGGGATCGACGACGCCGGCCGACACCTCAGGTCCGGCCGGTCTCCCGTGCCCGGTGCTCCACCCAGCGCACCGTCGAGTAGAGCAACTGAGTCGCGCCCGACATGAACGCCGCTCCGTGGTGGAAGCACGGGTCCATGGTGGTCACGACCAGCTCGCCGGCGGTGGAGACGGTGTCGTGGTAGGTCGTCGCACCGATCATGGCCCCGCGACGCGGTGGATCCGGCGTCGGGGGCGCCTGGAACCGGCGCTGGTGTGGTGAGCGGGGAACATGAGCCGACCCGGTCCCTTCTGCGATGAGGTGCTCGTTGCCGCATCGGGGGCGCGGCACGGCGTCCACTCTCGAGGATGAACTTTGGATAGCCTAAGCATTGGTAAAGGTTGACGGGGCGTAACGATGATCGCGGTTGTTGTGCCCCGCCGTCCAGGGGCAAGCGGCGATCGGGAGGGAGGTCGGTGAGATGGTCGGGTCGGTGATCACCTCGGACTCGGCCCGCCACATGATCGGTGGTGGGGTCCCGATGGAGGCCGCGGACGGCCACGATCGGGACCGATCTGTCGATCACACGGCGGTGTTCGAGCCCGCGCTGACCGAGCGGCTCCGCGACGACCTGCCGATCAAGTACGTGGCCGGACGTACGCCGAGCGGACCCCAGAGGCGAAGGCCGGCCTCGGCGAGGTGGTCGCCGTCCGCGTCCGGCCGGAGAAGATCGCCGGGCGGCTCTGACGACGTCCGTCGCACACCGACATCAGCGCACGACCCAGGTCCATCCTCGCGTGGTATCTCCGCGGCCGAGCCGGTCGAGGTGCGGTCCCGGACCACGCCCCGCGCGCGTCCGCGTGCCGGGTGCGCGTCTGGCCGACGCGGTGCGGGAAATCGTGGGGCGCGGCGGCGGGAGCGTGACCGGTGTCCGCCCGGCGACGACCGGTGAGCCGCCACCTATCGGGACCCGCCGGCCCGGGCAACGGCGGCAGCGACGCGGTCGGGGAACGCGCTGTGCTTGCGTCTCAGCGACGGTCTCTCGATCAGGAACCACGACTGCAGTGCCGCCGTCGTGGTGGTTCCGAGTCCGATCAGCAGGAAGAGCGGCACGGCGGTCGTGCCCACCCCCGTCAGCACCAGCAACTGCATGGTCGGCCAGTGGTAGATGTACATGCCGTAGGACAGGTCGGCCCGGATCGGCCACGGCCACCGGACGCACGTGCCGAACCAGACGAGCAGGTAGGCCAGTGGCGCGGCACCGAGGACCCGGTAGTCCTCGAACGCGTTCACGCTCAGCAGGAAGATGCCGGCCGACGCTACGGCCAGACCGGTCCGCATCGGGAGCCGCTCCGCGAAGAGGTAGGCGGCCGCGCCGAGCAGGAACACGAACGTCAGCCGCAGGATCCGATCGTTGATGAGTACCGGTAGCCCGGCCTCCTGCAGGATCGTCAGGATGGCCAGCATACCGAGCACGAGAAGGACGACGACCCGCTGCCTGCGGAGCACCCCGACCACGCCGAGTCCGGCGACGATCACATAGCAGAAGGACTCGAAGAACAAGGTCCAGAGGGCACCGTTGAAGCTGACACCCTGCGGAGTGTCGGCGAGGATGCCCGCGATGTCGTACTGGACGATCAGAAGCGCGGAGTTGCCGAACAGGTAGCGCAGGGCCGACGGATCGCCGGTGAACGGGGCGGTGAGCGACATGCCCTGTGCCACTGCGGCGAGCGGCGCCACGACCAGCGCCGTCACGAGCAGGCACACCCAGAAGCCGGGCATGATGCGGAGGAACCGGTGCCACACGAACCGTGAGAACGACTCCAGGGTCACCCAGCTGCGGGTGACGAGGAACCCGCTGAGGATGAAGAAGCCGTCCAGTCCGAAATCGCCGAGGGTGGACTGTCCCCAGCGGGCGTGGTGGCCGGTGCGGATCGAGACCCCGTGATCCGCGGCCACCAGCAGGGCGAACAGCAGTCTGAGCAGATCGAAGCTGTTGCGCCGGGGGTCGAATCTGTCGCGCAACGTCGACATGACTGCCTCCCGTCCGGGGGATGTACGCGCCAGCCGTGACGGGTCGGGGAGCTGCTGGCGCGCTCAACTGCTTCTCTCACGTTAAAGGAGAGTTGCTGTGCTCCGGCTGAGAACCGGCGCGGCACGCGGGTCGCCGACGTTCCCCTGCTCTCGGCACCTCCGGGAGGGCCGGACGTGGTTCTCTACGCCGGTCGAGGTCCGCCGGCCTCGGGTCGTGGCAGCCCATGAACCTCGCAGCGGGAGGTCACAGGACCGTTACGCGGCCGACGCAACACTGCCCGAACGGGAGGATACAGTCCGATCGTGCAGGTCGCCCCGTGTCGGCTCGGTCCGAGCTGCTGTCGGGTGCGACAGCGAACGGCCGTGCCGTGCCGGCTGCTCCGAGGGGCCTCGTGACGGGATGGGCGCGGTAGTGGGCGCGGGCGAGCCGGAGTCGGAGGACGTCCCGGTGACCCGGATCGAGGTGCTCGACTTCGTCGGCGACCTGTTCCTGGGCGACCCGGTCAGCCGGGAGGCCCTGATCCGTACCGCGGGCGCGGAAGGCGGCCGGCCCGCGTTGATCGAGGTGCTCGAACGCTTGCCGAGCACCACGCTGTCGGAGATCTCCGACCTGTGGCGATACCTCGATGTGCCCGAGGATCTCTCGGCCGCACGGGCGCGACCTCCCCGGCCTCCGATCGGTTAGACGATCGCTCGCCTGCGACGGCCGCGCGGCCCCCGTCCCGCCCGCCGCGAACGTCAGCGCGTCACCGACCCTCGGCCGCTCGCGATGCGGGTGGGGAGTCCTGCCGCTCCGCGAGCGACTTGAGCTCCCGGGACAGCGTCTCCAGGCCGCGCACCTGCGCGCGCAGCGCTTCGGTCCGGGCCTCGGCCGCCGCCCGGTACATGCCCAGCCGGCCTCGTAGATCAGCGGCAGTGTCGTCGTCGGCCTGCTCGGTACGTCCGGCGTCGCGGGCCGCGTCCATGACCGAGACCAGGTCCTTGATCTGGTCCAGGCTCAGGTCCAGCGGCTTGAGGGTCTTGATGAACTGCAATCGCTCCACGTCGCCTTCGGTGTAGAGCCGGAACCTGCCCGTGCTGCGGGCGGAGGGGACCACCAGGCCGACCTCGTCCCAGTGACGGATCGTGCGCAGTGACAGCCCGACCCGGGTCGCGACTTCCCCGATCTGCAGCACCCGGACATCGACTCCTTTCGCGGCGGCCACACCCGTCGGCGCCGACCTGGCGGCCGGCGCGGGCGGCGCGGGCAGCGTGGGCGGACGACCGTGGCGCGACGTCCCCCGACTCTACGACAGCGTCGATCTCTACCACGGCTCCGAGCCGCGGCTCACCGGTCAGTGGGATCCGCCGAGATGACCGGTGGGGGGTTCGTGCCGTGTCCGGCGAGAACCTCGGTGCGCAGGGTGCGTGTGCTGATCACCACTGTCGTCGATCTCACACGTGTCGTTCCGGGATCGAGCGGGTCACGGGTCGGCGGGGTCGGGCTCGGTGCGGGTGTCCCCTTGGGCGAGTTGGGGGATGCGCCCACCGGCGAGGACGGCTTCGACCTGGCGCGCCGAGAGGCGGTGGGTCAGCGCGAACTCGCGGCCGTCGTCGTCGGTGGCCGTGATCTGGTCGGTGCCGGGCAGCCCGTGCAGCCCGTCGAAGTGCAACACCGAGCCATGCTCGATCCGGTCCAGGTCTGCGGGGTCGGTGAACTCGAGGGCGAGCACGCCGAAGTTGGCCAGGTTCTGCCAGTGGATGCGCGCATACGAGCGGGCCACGACCACGGCGAGACCCAGGTAGCGCGGGGTGATGGCGGCGTGCTCGCGGGAGGAACCCTGCCCGTAGTTGTCCCCGGCGACGACGGCGTGCGCGCCGGTGTCGTGCGCCCGCTGCGGGTAGGTCTGATCGACCCGGGTGAACGTGAACGCCGCGAGCTCGGGGACGTTGGAGCGGAAGGGCAGGGCCTTCGCGCCGGCGGGTGAGATCTCGTCGGTCGAGACGTCGTCGCCCATCGCCAGCAGCACCGGCAGGTCGAGCGTGTCCGGCAGCGGTGGGAAGTCCGGCAGCGCGGAGATGTTGGGACCCCGGATCAGCTCCTGGCGCGCGGCCTCCTCCGGCGGGGGCGGCGCGCCGAGCATCTGCGTGTTCACCGTCGTCTCGGAGGGCAGGTCGAGCCGCACCGGTAGACCGAGCTTCTCGGCGAGCTCGCGCGGGTCGGTGATGACGCCGGTCAGCGCCGCCGCTGCCGCGGTCTCCGGCGAGCACAGCCAGACCGAGTCCTCCGGGGTGCCGGACCGTCCGGGGAAGTTGCGCGGGAACGTGCGCAGCGAGTTGTGCCCGGTCGCCGGTGCCTGGCCCATGCCGATGCAGCCCATGCATCCGGCCTGGTGGATACGGGCGCCGGCGGCGATGAGGTCGAACGTGGCACCCATCCGGGTCAGGTCGGAGAAGATCTCGCGGGAGGACGGGTTGACGTCGAAGCTGACCCCCTCGTTCGTCTGGCGCCCGCGGACCATTGCCGCGGCCACGGCGAAGTCGCGCAGGCCGGGGTTGGCCGAGGAGCCGATGACGACCTGCCCGACCGGCTCGCCGGCGACCTCGCGGACCGGTACCACGTTGCCCGGCGAGGACGGCCTGGCGATCAACGGCTCGAGGGCGGACAGGTCGATCTCGTCGGTGACGTCGTACTCGGCGCCGTCCTCGGCGGCCAGCGGGCGATGGACCTCACCCCGCCCCTCCGCGCGCAGGAACTCGGCCACCCGGTCGTCGGCCGGGAACACGGTGGTGGTGGCGCCCAGCTCGGCCCCCATGTTCGCGATGACATGGCGATCCATCGCGGTGAGCCGGTCGAGCCCCGGACCGTGGTACTCGATCACCCGGTTCCGGCCGCCGCCGACGCCGTGGCGGCGCAGCATCTCCAGCACCACGTCCTTGGCCGACACCCACGCGGGCAGCTCACCGGTCAGGCGCACGCCCCACACATGGGGCATCCGCAGGTAGAGCGGTTGACCGGCGATGGCGAGGGCGACCTCCAACCCGCCGACGCCGATCGCGAGCATGCCCAGCGACCCCGCCGCGCAGGTGTGCGAGTCCGACCCGACCATGGTGTCGCCCGGTTTCCCGAACCGCTGCATGTGCGTGGGATGCGAGACACCGTTGCCCGGCTTGGAGAACCACAACCCGAACCGCCGGGCGGCGCTGCGCAGGAACTCATGGTCCTCGGCGTTGCGCTCGTCGGCCTGCAACAGGTTGTGGTCGACGTACTGCACGCTCACATCGGTCCGGGCCCGCTCCAGGCCGAGTGCCTCCAGCTCCTGCATGACCAGGGTGCCCGTGGCGTCCTGGGTCAGCGTCTGGTCGATCCGCAGCGCGATCTCCTCGCCCGGAGCCGGATCGCCGGAGAGCAGGTGATCATCGATGAGCCGGCGGGTGAGTGTGCGCGCCATCGCGGGTACCTCCCGATCGCGAAACGATGCTGACGTGGTCGAGTACCCAGCTGACCCGCCGTCCATCCCTGTGTCCGCGACCGCGCGGGACAGGGCGACCGGGTCAGCTGGGCCGTGACGGCAGGACGCAGAACTCGTTGCCCTCCGGGTCGGTGAGGACCACCCACGGCAGGTCCGGTTCGTCGCTGAGCACCCTGGCCCCGAGCGCGACCACCCGGGCGACCTCCTCGGCCTGCTCACGGGTGTCGGGTGCCAGGTCGAGGTGCACCCGGTTCTTCCCCGACCGCCGCTCGGCGACGGGCTGGAACAACATCGACGGACGTCCGCCCGGCACGGTGAGCTCCACGTAGCGCAGGCCGCGCGCGTCGGACCATCGGTCGACGGTGCCGCCGAGAACGTCCCTCCAGAAGCCGGCCTGCGACTCGGCGTCGATGGCGTCCACGGCAATGGCCAGTACGCGACTCGTCATGGTGTTGCCTACCGCGCCGGCCCATCGTGCGCCACCCCGGTCGGGCGATCGACCCTCCTGTGTCGTAAGGAGATCAGGTGTGTGGCTCTGGTGAACCTGGTGCGGAGGTGAAGGATTTGTCCTGATCGGAGGGAAGAGCGGTGGCGGCGAGGCGGACCCGGGCGATCCCCAGGTGCCGAGCCACCTCTGCGGTGATGCGCTCGGCGTCCACACCCCGATGGTGATCGGTCCCGGGGCGGTCACCGGGATAACGCTGCCCCACCAGTTCCAACGCGGCCAGGAGGTCACCGACCGCCGAGCTGCGTGCCACCTGCGTCGTCGCTGCTGTGCTGGAGTCCATACGGGGGATTACCCACTGTGAGGCGGGTAACACCTTGGTTCAGCTCGGGGTACCGACTGCGCCGGATGCGGACGACGGTCGAGGCAGCGGTGGCAGGTCCGCCGCGTCGGCCCCGATCCGGTCGAAGTAGCGGTGGGCGGAACGGACGACCGCTCCGTGCGCGTCGTCGGTGATGATCCGGCCCCACCATGCGCCGTAGAGCGAGGAGAAGCGGTAGGGCAGGACCAGGTCGAGCGCTCGGCTGATGCGCTCCGGTCGCTCGGGGATCAGGTTGGGGTAGCTGTACATGAAGCCGACCCAGCGCCGGTCGGGGACGACGGTGAAGATGTCGCCGGCGCACAGCGCTCCCCGGCCGTCGACGCCGGTGTCCCAGTGCAGGACGGTGCCCCCGGCGAAGTGCACGCCGGCGTTGAGCAGCGTGCGGCCGGGCAGGATCTCCCGGCGCTCGCCCTCCCAGAACACGACGTTGTCGCGGCGCGGGACCCACTGCTCGTCGCGGGCGTGCACGTAGATCGGGATGTCGCCGAGCGCGCGGCTCCAGGTGGCCATGGTGGAGTAGTAGTGCGGGTGGGACAGGGCGATCGCGGCGATGCCGCCGAGCTCGCGGAGCCGGTCCAGGACGTCGTCGCCGATCATGGGGCCGCAGTCCCACAGGACGTTGCCGCCCTCGCCGGGCACGACGAGGCCCCGTTGGGCGATCGCGAACGCCGGCGTGGTGCCGATGCCCCACAGCCCGGGGATCTCCTCCCGCACCTCGGTGCGGTGGCCGTCTGCGGCGAGCCGGCGCAGTGAGGTCCACTGCTGTCCGCCCCAGGCGACGTACTGGCGGTCGTCGGCGCAGATCGGGCAGATCGAACGGTCGATCCCGGGTTCGTACTGCACACCGCAGGCCGCGCAGACGGGGTGGTCGAGGTCGAGCTCCATGGACCGTCATCCTCCACGTGATGCGGGGCGGTGATAGCAGGCCGGTCCAGGGGCTGTGGAGAGCGACGCGCTCGGCTTGCCCGGCCGCCGCCCGGTCCAGGTAGGAGACCGGGGTGAGCGTCTCGAACGACAGCGACTCCAGGTCGGAGGACACGCTCGCCGGATGCGCGGCGGCGGGCATGGCGGCAGCCTCCCCGCCCCCGCCCCCCGCCAGCAAAGTTGAGCGAACGCTCCGCTCGTCCAACTCCGCTGGACGAGCGGAGCTCTGGTCCAACTCGATCCGGGGGTGGCGCGGTGGGGGCCTGGGCTTGAGCGGGACGAGCGTGGCATTCGTAGCGCCCTACGCAACGAGCGTCACTCTCGTGGGGTGGGACGGAGCAGTACCGACCGGGGTTGACGATCGAGCTCAGGGAGGGGAGTCGTCGGCCACGGGGCCGCCCGGCTCGCCGAGCCCGTAGCGGTCGAGGACCTCGGTCACCCTGGCGTTCCACCGCTCGTGAGCCGACTGGCGGGTGATCCCGGCGGCTGCGCCGATCTGTGCCCAGGTCGCCCCCGACCGCCGCAGCATGATCACGTCCTCGAGGCCGTCCATGCCGGCGGCGAGTGCGATCCGCAGGCACGCCAGTCCCCATGCGCGCTCGGGGTCGCCGTCCTCCGTCCGCATCTCGCCGTCACCGGCCGCGGCGCCCAGCGCGGTCACCAGCTCGTGCGCTCGAGCCTGGACCTCCAGCACCGCGGCATGACGCACCGCCGCCGCATGACCCGCGACGTCCGCCGCCGCCACTCGTTCGATCACGTTGTCCATCATCATTACCTCCTGTCAGGGATATCCTGACAGGCTCGAGCTCGACGGTCAACCCGGATGCGGTCAGCGGCCACCCGGAGGGGGGATCTCGATGGGGGTACAGCGATGACCCAGGGTCGCGATGCCGCCGTGTTCTTCGTCGTTCGGCGCGAGCAGAGATTCCGCCTATCCAGCGAATATCCGAACGCACAGTAATTCCGTCCACCGATGGTGTCGTGAGTTTGATCCGGCTGATTTCGGCTGGATATATTGCAGTCAGCCGGTACGGGCTCCCCCGCTCTTGTCAACGTGCCGGCAGGTACGAGCTCGGCTGCGGCGGACTCGCAACTCATCAGGAGAAGAACTGTGCTGAAGAAGGCTGGAATCGTCGTGGCGGCCTCCGCTGCGTCCCTGCTCGCCCTGAGCCCCCTCGCGTTCGCCGACGGCGGCAACGTCATCGACAAGGACTCGAAGGGCGTCGTCTCGGGGCTGAACGGCAACAACGCCCAGCTGCCGGTCCAGGCGTGCAACAACAACGTGCCGGTCAACGTGCTGGGCGTTCAGGTCCCGGTCGAGGACGCTGCCGCGGGCAACGGGCTCACCGGCGCCGTGAACGGCGAGTCGAAGAGCGGCGACTCGGTCTCCGACCAGTCCGACACCTGCGACCAGTCGGCCGGCGCGGGCGACTCCGCCGGTAACTGATCTGATCTGATCTGATCAGATCCACGGAAATGCCCCGGGGCCCTTGTGGTCCCGGGGCATTTCCGTCTGTGCGGCCGAAATGCCTACATGCGGACGCGCAGCGTGTCGCGGAGGGTGGGGACCTCGCGGACGCCGGGCAGGACGTGGGTGGGGTGTTCGGCTGGTGTTCGGCGGCCAGCTCGTCGTGGGACTGGGCGCCGGTGAGGACCGCGACGACCAGCCCGGCCCCGGCCGCGTGACCGGCACGCACGTCGAGCACGGTGTCCCCGGCGACGAGCACGTGGGCGGGATCGTCGACCCCGGTCAGGCGCATCGCCTCCTAGATCATGAACGGCTTCGGGCGGCCCCCGGCGACCTCCTCGGCGCAGACGACCCCGTCGACGGTGTCCCCGACGGACCAGCCCAGCGCCGCGAGCAGCGGGTCGGTGACCTGGCGGTCGAACCCGGTGGTGAGAACGACCCGCACCCCGGAGCCGCGCAGCGCGGTGACGGCCTCGACGACGCCGGGCAGGGGAGCGGGTGGCACCTCCGCGTAGGCCGCGTGCAGCCGCCGTACGAACGCGGCGTGCAGCTCGTCGACGGCGCCGGGGTCGCCGGTGAGCGCGGCGAGGGCCTCGCGCTTGTCGGCGCCCATCCAGCGGCGGACCTCGGCGTCGGAGGCGGGACGGCCGTGGTCGGCGACGACGTCGGCGAGCACGCGGTACACCGCGCCGCCCTCGTCCACAGTGGTGCCGGCGATGTCGAACGCGGCCAGGGTGACGGTCACGGATGGCTCCTTCGGTGACAGGCGTTCAGGGGGTCCGGGTCAGCCGGCGGCGCACCACGGCGGAGAGCTGGTCCACGGCGACGATCAGCACGAGCACCACGAGGATATGGGTGAGCATCTCGTCGAACCGGAACAGCTGGATGGACTGGTTGATCAGGAACCCGATCCCGCCGGCGCCGACCAGCCCGAGCACGAGCGAGGACCGGAGCGGCGGCGCGCAGCAGGGTGGACTTGCCGGAGCCGTTGGCCCCGAGCACCGCGAGCAGCTCGCCCTCGGCGACCGTGACGTCGACGCCGGAGAGCACCTGCCGGTCGCCGAACCGCACGATGATCCCGGACAGCTCGAGCATCAGACGTCCTCCTCGGTCAGGCCCAGCGTCGTGGCCAGGTCGAACAGCGGCTGGTAGGTGGAGCGGTCGACGGGTACCAGGGGCCCGGGCGGCGAGACGTCGAGCAGCGCACCGATCTCACCGACGGCCTGGGGCGGCAGGTTCAGCAGCGCGTCGCGCAGGGCGGTCTTGAACGCCGGGTCCATGTCGCCGCGCACGGTGATCGGGTCGTTCGGGATCGGGTCCGAGGTCCACACCTTGCGGAACTTGGACGGGTCGAACGTGCCGGCCTCGGTCGCACTGGCCAGTTGCTGGGGGTTGATCTCCGCGGCGTCGACGGCGCCGTTGGTGAGGGCGAGCAGCGCCTCGGGGTGACCGCCCGCGTAGTCGATGCGGACCTCGTTCTCGGGGATCCGGTTCTCGGCGAGCGCCTGCCGCGGCAGGGCGTCACCGCGGCCGATCGCCGCGCGCGGAGTGCAGGTCGCAGCCGCACACGGTCGCGAGGTCGATCCGGACCAGCACCTCGCCCGGCCCGGGGCTCTCCGGTGTGGTGGCGGGCACCACGGTGAAGCCGCGCCCCACACCGTCCCAGCGGGCGAAGCGGACGGGGACGACGGCTCTCGTGGCGTTTTCCGAGGTCACCGGGGCACCGTAGGCACGCGCGGTGGACGGGGACAACAACCTGTATTGATAAGTTCGGTGTCGCCGAGGTGAACGTCAGCTCCGACCGCTTCGCAGCAGGTGCACGAACGTCCAGGGCAGCACACCGAACACGCCGACGACGCCGATGGCCCCGGCGGCGATGACGACCCCCACGCGGGCGTCGGGGAACGCCCCGGCGACGAACAGGCCGAGCAGCGGCACGGCGACCACGGCCGGCCAGATCAGGGTGCCCAGCCACTTCGCACCGGTGCTCCAGCGCTGGTTCGCCCACATCATGACGACGCCGGCGATCCAGCCGACGACGGGGATCACGAACCCGCCGAGCATCAGGACGAGCACGGTGGCGACGTCGTAGGTCTCGTCGTGACGGGCTGCCTCGGGGCTGGGTGCGGCGGGGGCCATGGTGGTCATCTCGTCCTCAATCCTCGCGTTTGTGCTGACGGGATCCACTCTGCTGCGATCGGCGGCTCCTGCCATCGGAGCGCGGGCGGAGATCCGCCGGGCCCGTCTCGGCCGATCGGGCTACCCGGCTGGTCGGGCTCGCGCGGCTACGTTCCCGCCATCGGCGCTTCCATGGTGAGGGGCACGTGATGTCCCAGGATCGGCAGGCGCCGATACCGGCTCGCCCTCGGCCGACATGAGCATCCCGGTTGCCCGCGCCACCGGGGACCCGACCACGGACCGGTGCGGTTCGAGACCGCAGACCCGTGTCCGGTGCTGCCCCCCGGCCTAGCGTCTTTCGCAGACTCGATCACGGGGGGAACACCATGTCCGGAGCAGAATCGACCCTACGACGGCGGGCGCGCGCGGCGTCCGCTCCGAACAGCCTGTTCCTGCTGGCGGCGGGCGCGGTCCTGCTCGTGCTCAGCCAGCACGGGAACCCGGGCATCGGCCTGGCGGGCTGGCTGTTCGCGATCCCGCTGCTGCGCTATGCCCGGCAGGTATCGGTGTGGACGGGAGCGCTGGCGCTGGCGGCGATCCACGCGGTCGCGGCCGTGGCGTGGGTGCTGAGCATCCAGCTCCCCACCGACGACGTCCCCTGGGCGGCGATCGTCGGGTGCGTCCTGCTGAACCTGATCCTGGTGCTCCCGTTCGTGGCCGACCGGCTGATCGCGGTCCGGCTGCGGGCCCAGCACCCGGTGCCGGCCAGCCTGGTATTCCCCAGCGCGCGGGTCGCCGCGGAGCTGGTGGTGTTGACGGTCAGCCCCTTCGGCTCGGTGTTCGGGTCGCTGGCCGCCTCGCAGCACGACAACCTCACGCTCCTGCAGCTGGCCTCGGTCACCGGTGCCTACGGGATCAGCTTCCTGATGGCCTGGTTCGGCTCCGCGGTGTGCGAGCTGTGGCAGCGACCGGGGTCGCTGCGCCCGGCCGGGATCGTGGCAGCCGTGACGGCGGTCGTGCTGGCCGCCGGTGCGGTGGTGCTGGCGCTGCCGCCCGGGGGTGACACGGTCCGGGTCGCCGGCATCACACCGCCCCGGGCGCAGGAGTCGGTGAGCGAGCGGGTACCGGCCTGGGAGGACGCGGCCCGCGACCCCGCGGCCGTGCGCCGGGTGATGACCCCGGTGACCGAGGGGCTGCTGGAGAGCTCCCGGCGCGAGGCGGCGGCGGGGGCGCGGATCGTGCTGTGGTCGGAGGCCGCCACCCTGGTGCACGAGACCGACCTCCCGGAGCTGATCCGGGCAGCCGCCGCGATCGCCGACGAGCACGACGCGTACCTGCTGATGACGGCAGGGGTGTTCACCGAGGAGCCGCCGTACGGGCGCAACATCGTGGCCATGGTCGGTCCGGACGGCCGCCATCGGGTGACCTACGACAAGGTGCACCCGGTGGCGGGGCTGGAGGACATCCGGCCGGGCACGCTGGCGCCGCCCGTGCTGGCGACCGAGTACGGCCGCGTCGCCGCGATGATCTGCTACGACCTCGACTTCGCCGACACCGCGGGCGTCGACGCCGACGTCGTGCTGCTCCCGGCGGCCGACTGGGAGGGCTTCGACCGGCTGCACACCCAGAAGGCGGCGATGCGCGCCGTCGAGTACGGCTACGCGGTCGTGCGGCAGGACTCCCACGGCACCGCGGCCACGTTCGACGCGCACGGGCGGACGCTCGCCACCGCGGACTACTTCCGCACCGATCAGCAGGTGATGTCCGCCGAGGTCCCGACCGCGGGCGCCCGGACTGTCTACGCGACGATCGGCGACGCCTTCGCCTACGGCTGCGTGCTCGTCCTGATCGGGCTGCTCGCGGTCTCGGTGGTCCTCCGGCGGCGCGGCTAGGATCGCGCCGATGGCGCCGTACGACGACGCGTCCGGCCCGCGGACCACGGCCGGCGGCGGGCACGCCGGACGGACGGCTCCGCCGCCCGTGTTCGACCGGCGGATCGCGCTCGCCCTGGACGTCAGCTCGTGGGCCGGTGTCGTGGTGATGTCCGTGCTCGGCATCCTCGGCCTCCAGGAGCCCGGGCAGATGATCGTCGCCGGGCTGCTCTGCGCGGGCTACGGGGTGCTCGACGTCCTCGGCCGCTGGAGCGGGGCGGTGTCGTGGCGCCCGGAGGTGCTCCTGGGGCTGCAGACCGTGCTGGTCGCCGCCGTGCTGCTGTTGCCGTCCCGGCTCCAGGACGCCTTCGCGTTCCTGCTGGTGCTGCTGAGCATCCGCAGCGTGCTGTTCTTCGGACCGCGCGCGGGCACCGTCTGGATCGCGGTGTTCTGGATCGTGTCGGCGTCCACGGCCGTGCGGCTGCAGGGCCTGGACGGGTTGTTCGTCGCCGCGTTCAACCTGGGGGTCTACCCGCTGTGCGG
This sequence comes from Pseudonocardia sp., assembly GCA_030451825.1. Taxonomy (GTDB): domain Bacteria; phylum Actinomycetota; class Actinomycetes; order Mycobacteriales; family Pseudonocardiaceae; genus Pseudonocardia. The sequence goes on from JAKDNL010000023.1 coordinate 23,811, forward strand.
GCTGGTCGGGTACGCGCTCGTCGCGCTGTCCCGCAGCAGCGCCGAGCGGGCCGACGCCCTGGCCGAGCTGCAGCTCGCCCAGGCCCGGTTGCGCCGGGTCGCCGTCGGCGAGGAACGGCAGCGGCTCGGGCGCGACCTGCACGACAGCGTCAAGCAGCAGGTGTTCGCGGCGACCATGCAGCTCGGCGCGGCCCGGGCGCTGCTCACGGAACGGCCCGACCGGGCCGCCGAGGCGCTCGACCGTGCTGAGCAGGCGACCCGCCGGGCAGGCGCCGAGCTCAACATCGTGATCCACGAGTTGCGGTCCGAGGAACTCGACGACGGGCTGGCCGTCGCGCTGCGGCGGCTGACCGGCTCCTGGAGCGGGCAGACCGGGACCGCGGTCCGGAGCGAGGTCGACGAGGTGCGCGTGTCCGAGCGGACGGAGGACGCCCTGCTGCGGGTCACGCAGGAGGCGCTGTCCAACGTCGCCCGGCACGCGGACGCCCAGGAGGTCCGGGTGGCGCTGGCGGAGACCGCCGACGGGGTCGCCCTCACGATCCGCGACGACGGCCGCGGCTATGACCCGGGACGGGCCCGCACGGGCGTGGGCGTGTCCTCGATGGAGGAACGCGTCGCGGCACTCGGTGGGCGGCTGGACGTGGACACGACCAGGGGCGGCGGCACCACGGTCCGCGCCCGCATCCCCCGCGACGGAGGCGACCATGGGTGACTCGGTGACGGTGATCCTCGTCGACGACCACGAGGTCGTCCGCGAGGGCGTGCGGGCGTTCCTCTCGACCCGCGACGACATCGACGTCGTCGGTGAGGCGGACGGGGAGACGACCGGGGTGGCGCTCGCGGCCGAGGTGACCCCGGACGTGGCGCTGGTCGACCTGATCATGGGCGACGGCGACGGCGTCAGCACCACCCGGCGCATCAGGCAGGTCAGCCCGCGGACCCAGGTCGTGGTGCTCACCTCGTTCGACGACCGGAACTGGGTGATCCCGGCCCTGCGGGCGGGAGCGCTGTCCTACGTGCTGAAGGACCTGGACGGGACCGAGCTGGCCGACGTGGTGCGCCGGGCCGGGATCGGGGAGGCGGTGCTGCACCCGCGCGTCGCGGGACACGTCGTCCGCCGGTTGCATCACGAGGTGGCCGAGCCGTCGATCGCCGACCTGACCGCGCGCGAGCTGGAGGTGCTCCGGATCGTCGCGCAGGGCCGGAACAACGCCGAGATCGCCGCCGAGCTCGTGGTCAGCGAGAAGACGGTCAAGGGGCACGTGAGCAACGTGCTCGCCAAGCTGCAGGTGGATGATCGGACCCAGGCGGCCGTCTTCGCGTGGCGTACCGGGATCGTGCACGAGCCGCGGTGAGGGTCTCGTGGGCGCAGCGCGCGAGCCACGGGGCATCGAGAAGGGATATCCATGGGCATGGTTCAGAACGTCGCGGCGGTCGTGAACACCGTCGTCCGGCCGCTCGTCGCCTCGCCACGGTGGGGCCGGCTCGTCGATCGGTGGATGACCGTCGTGACCTACACCGGCCGGCGGTCGGGTCGCACGTTCTCCATTCCGGTCGGCTACCGGCGCGACGGGGACGAGCTGACCATCGCGGTCGAGATGCCGGACCGGAAGAACTGGTGGCGAAACTTCACCGGCGAGGGAGCGCCGATCCTCGTCCGGCTCGGCGGTGTCGACCGGGCCGGTCACGGCACCGCCCGGCGTGACGACCAGGGCGTCAGGGTGTCGGTGCGCCTCTCCGTGTGATCCGGTGCACCCGGCCGTCGCAGCTGGCAGTGGATCAGTCCCGCTGAGCCCACACCTTGCACGAGCGGAGCTCTCGCGCAGCCCGGCCGCACGAGCGGAGCTCTCGTGCAACCGCTCCCGGGGCCCGGGGCTCCCCTCAGCGAACCTCAGGTAGCGGTGCGGACGGCGGCAGCGTCGAGGGCAGCGGTTCCGGCCCGCCGCGAGGGTGCCGCTTGGGACACCGGTACGGGCCGGGGCACACGCCGCCAGCTGGTTGATCGGCGGATCGGTCCCGATCGTGGCCGTCCGCGGCCTTCATCGGGACCCGACCGCCGATCATGTCGCGGGCGGTGTCGGAGGTGATCACCGACCCGCCTGGTGCAGCGGATGCGGCTCCGGATCGGGATGTCGGCTACCGCCTGAGCCGCCGGGTGCCGTTCGGGGCCTCATGGTGAGCGGTGTGTCGCTGGGGACTCTCCGGTGAGCGGGGGTGCCGTTCGGGACGTCGGGTCGTTGTGGGTCCGGTGCCTCGCTGAGCCCGCCACCCCCTGGCTCCCACACCTTGCACGAGCGGAGCTCTCGCGCAGCCCGGCCGCACGAACGGAGCTCTCGCGCAGCCCGGCCGCACGAACGGAGCTCTCGCGCAACCGCTCCCGGGCTCCCCGGGACCCGGCTGGGCGGGGTGATCATGCCGACCCCGCGTCCAGCCCGTCCCACCGAACCGGATCTGCACGCCGTCCAGTGGTGTGCACCCGCTGCAGAGCGTGCGGGCCACTGAACCGTGTGCGGATCGGGGGTGCGGGTTCGGGGGCGGGGGTTCCTCAGCCGTCGCACGTGCCGCCTGTGGAGTCGCCGCCACCGATGCCCAGCGGGTCGGCGTCGCGTGGGTCCGGGGTCGGTGCCCACCGGCCGTCGACGACCGCGTAGTCCCAGCGCGGCCCGTCCGCGACGAGCGCGGACAGCGCGGCGAGCAGACGGTCGATGTCGTCGACGGTGCTGCCCAGGCCGAGGCTGACCCGTACGGCGTCGGTGCCGCCGGTGAGCCGGGTCAGCAGCGGGTGCGCGCAGAACCGGCCGTCCCGGACCCCGATCCCGTGCTCGGCCGAGAGGTAGACCGCGACCAGGCCGGCCGGCACCCCGTCGACCACGAAGCTCGCGACCGCGACCCGGTCCGGCGCGTCCGCCCAGATCCGCAGCGAGGTGACACCGCCGATCACGTCGAGACCGTCGGTCAGGCGGGTGAGCAGGGCGTGCTCGTGGGCGGATGCGGCCCCGTCCAGCAGCGGGGCCAGCGTGCGGCAGGCCGCGGCCAGCGCGGCGGCGCCGAGGAGGTTCGGGGTGCCGGCCTCGTGCCGGTGCGGGGCCGCGGCCCAGGCGACCTCGGCGGTCGTGCCATGCACCCCGACGTGCGCGACGGCGCCGCCGCCGGCCAGGTGCGGTGCGGCGACGTCGAGCCAGTCCCGGCGCCCGACCAGCGCCCCGGAGCCGTAGGGCGCGTAGAGCTTGTGCCCGGACAGCGCCACGTAGTCGGCGCCCGAGGCGGAGATGTCGATCCGGCGGTGCGGCGCGGTCTGGGCGGCGTCCACCGCGACCCGGGTGCCGTAGGCGTGCGCGATGTCGACGATCTGCGCGATCGGGAGCACCTCGCCGGTGACGTTGGAGGCGCCGGTGATCGCGAGGAGCGCGAACCGGCCGCCGGCCAGCGTGTCGTTGATCGCCGCCAGCGTCGCGTCGACTCCGGCGCGGGCCGGGAGAACTTGCGAGCCGGGCAGGGACTGCCAGGGCAGCAGATTCGCGTGGTGCTCGATGTCGAGGGTCAGCACCGCGCCGGGCACGCAGGACGCGAGCAGGTTCAGGGCGTCGGTGGTGTTGCGGGTGAACACCGCGACGTCGTCCGGACGTGCGCCGACGAACTCCGCGACGGTCTCCCGTGCTGCCTCCAGCACGCGGGTGCACACCTGGGAGGCGTATCCGGCTCCACGGTGGACGCTGGAGTACCAGGGCAGCAGCGCGTCCACCTCATCGGCCACCGCCCGCAGCGCCGGTGCGCTGGCGGCGACGTCGAGGTTGGCGTACCGCACCGTGCGGCCGTCGACGAGCGGGACCTGCAGGTCGGCGCCGACGACGGCGGGCAGGTCCGGATGGATCGAGACGGCGG
>JAKDNL010000952.1 GCA_030451825.1 Pseudonocardia sp.
CGGCCACATAAACCCCCCCACGACCTCGGCAGGTGACCGGTCTGCACACACCTCGACCGGCCCTGCCGACAGCTGCGATCACGGCAGGCCCCTCGTAGCAACTGGCGCAACGAACGGCTCGCTCGTGGCGTTGCGGCCTCACTCATACGACCCCGCCATCGACGCTTTCCATGGTCAACGTGACACCAGCGCTGCCAGAACACCGTCCGACAGCGCTGCGGTCACGTTGACCTTGATGACGGGCAGGTGATGTCGCTCGCCCATCTGAGCGACGGACTCGGGATCGCGCTCGGACCACGCTGCTCGGGGTCGTTGGGGACGCTGGTCTACCGCGGTGTGTGGGGCGCGCACGATTCGCGGCGCTGCTGAACGCCGTGGGCTTCGTCGGGTCGCGGTCGTGCTCGTCGTGGTGTGGCTGATCAGTCGGGTCCGCCGGTCCCCGACCGCTCCGAAGGCAACAGCTGCGCACCCCGACATCGGTAGTCTTCTACCGTGCGGACCACCATCGACGGCACCGGGCGCATCGCCATCCCGAAGCAGCTGCGGGATGCTGTCGAACTCGTGCCGGGCCAGGCCCTCGAGGTGGTCGCACGGGACGGCCGGATCGAGATCGAGGCCGTCTCGCAGGCGATGGACCTGGTGGAGCGGGACGGATCTCTCGCCGCAGAGACCGACGACGATCCCGATCCACTGACCGCTGAGCAGGTCCGGGACGTGCTGGAGTCGACCCGCCGGTGATCGTGTGCGACACGTCCGTGCTCGTCGCCGCCTTTGCCCGATGGCACGACTCGCACGACCTGGCCATCGCGGCACTTGCCCGCACAGACGCCCTCATCGACCACGCTGGGGTGAAGACGTTCTCGGTCCGCGGTGTACGACCTACTCGTCGGCCTCTCCGCGGCGCACGCCGACGCGACCCTGCTCAGCCTGGATCCTCGAGCCGCAACCACATACGACGCCGCAGGCGTCCACTTCGAAGTCCTCTGCCGCGGCAACTGAGACTGAGCGGCCGCGGCCCCTCGTGCGCGGTTATCGCTGTCCTGGCAGCGATAACCACGCACGGGCGCGTCAGCGCACTAGCCGCGCAGCATCTCCGCGACCAGGAACGCCAGCTCCAGGCTCTGCTGGGTGTTCAGGCGCGGGTCGCATGCCGTCTCGTAGCGCCCGGCCAGGTCCGTGTCGGAGATCCGCTGCGCGCCGCCCAGGCACTCGGTGACGTCCTCGCCGGTGACCTCGACGTGGATGCCGCCCGGGTGCGTGCCGAGGCGGCGGTGGACCTCGAAGAAGCCCTGCACCTCGTCGACGATCCGGTCGAAGTGCCGCGTCTTGTAGCCGGTCGTCGACTCGTGGGTGTTGCCGTGCATCGGGTCGCACTGCCAGATCACGGTGTGCCCGGACGCGGTGACCTTCTCCACGATCGCCGGGAGCACGTCGCGGACCTTGCCGTTGCCCATCCGGCTGATCAGCGACAGCCGGCCGGGCTCGTTGCGGGGGTCGAGACGCTCGACGTACTCGACGGCCTGCTCCGGCGTCGTCGTCGGCCCGATCTTGAGCCCGATCGGGTTGGCCAGCAGCTCCGCGAACGCGATGTGCGCGCCGTCGAGCTG
>JAKDNL010000387.1 GCA_030451825.1 Pseudonocardia sp.
AATCGCCGCCCTGGCGACGATTTCCGCGCACGAGGTCGGCCGCAGTGCGCGACGATCTCGGCCTCGGCGCGTCACCGGACGCCGTCGACGCCCGCCGCAGCGTCGTGCTCCGGCGCGCCGGAACCCAGTGCCCCGGCCAGCTGGGAGCGCGCGGCGATGCCGAGCTTGCGGTAGGCGTGCCCGAGGTGGGTCTCCACCGTCTTCTCGGAGACGAACAGCGCCTGCGCGACCGCACGGTTCGTGAGCCCGCCCGCGGCGATCGAGGCGACCCGTCGCTCGGTCGGGGTCAGCGCGTCCGCCCCGGTGGTCCGCAGCCGCCGCGGCCGGGCCCCGCTCACGACGAGCTCCTGCTGGGCCCGCCGGACGAGGCCGCCGGCCCCGCAGGACACTGCCAGCTCCAGCCCCTCCCGCAGGGCCGGGCGGGCCGCGACCCGCTCCCCGCGGCGCCGCCGTGCCGCGCCGAGCTCGACCAGCCCGCGCGCCCGGTGCAACGGCGCCCGCACCGCGACCGAGACGGCTTCCTCCAGCAGGTCGATGCCGGTCCGGCCCGGTTCGGCGACCCCGGCCGCCAGCAGCGCCTCGGACAGCGCGTGCGGTGCGCCCCAGGCGCGGGCAGCACGGACCGCCTCGGCCCCCTCGCGACGGGCGTCGTCGTCATCGCCCGTGCCGAGCAGGGCCAGGGTGAGCGTTGCCCGCCACGGGCACGGCGCGGGATCCGTAGCTCCCCACGCGTCCAGTCGCCCGGCGCATTCCCGGAGGTCCGTGATCGCCTCGGGATACCTGCCCTGCGCCACCCGCAGCCGCGCCCGGGCGCTGAGCAGGAAGTTCGCCGCGAACAGCGATCCGGTCAGGAGGGACCGGCATTCGGCGATCCTCGCCTCGGTCACGTCCAGCTCTCCGGCGTCGACCAGGGCGTAGCCCAGCCAGGCGGTGCCGTAGAGGCGGATGACCAGGCTCTCCACCTCCCGCGCGAGGTCCAGGGCGAGAGTCAGGTCCGACACCGCGGTCGTGACGTCCCCACACTGGTGGGCGGCGAACCCGCGGAACGCCGAGGCCAGCGCCACCGCGGGCAGGTTCCCGCGCGCCCGGCGCCGTTCGAGGACGACGTCCCACACGTCCCGCGCACGGTCGGGCCGCCCGCCGATGGCCAGTGCGATCAGGGCGCTGGGCAGTGTGACGAGGATCCGCTCGTCGAGCAGATACCCACCGGTCAGAGCCAGCTCGGCCAGATGCAGGGAACGCGAGCGGGACCGGGTGAGCAGTGTCTCCTCGATCGCCATGCTGGCCAGCAGCATGCACTCCACGGCGCCGGTCGGTTCCGGCTCGCCGATCCGTCGTTCCTGCCGGAGACGCCCGATCGGACGGGTTCGCAGATCCTGCATCGCCGCGGTGAGGAGCTCGGCCTCCAGTTCCCGGGCGAGCTCGGGCGCGGCCTCCGCCAGGTCCTCGATCGCCTGCTCGCACACCCGGACCGCGTCCGGTATCCGGCCGTACTCGAACAGCAGCCGGGCCAGCACCAGCGCGGCGCGCGCTCGGCCCTCGACGTCCACGGCCTGCTCGGTGGCCGCGGTCAGCGCGTCCAGGGCGTCCGCATCGCCGGCCCACATCGCGGCCACCCCGAGCTCGACCAGCAGCGCGGGCCGTTCCCCGTCCGCCGGCGGCTCGGCCAGGGCCCGGCGCAGGTACCGCGCCGCGAGGTCCGGGGCCCCGCGACCGGACGCGCGCACCGCGGCCTCCCGCAGCGCGGACACGACCGCGGCGTCTCCGGTGGGCCGGGCCGCCAGCAGGTGCGGCACCGGGACGTCCCCGTCCTCGCCGTCGGCGGCGAGCAGGGCAGCGGCCCGCTGATGGGCCACGGACAGCTCGGCGGGCCCCATCGTGGCGGCGACCGCCGACCGCACCAGCGGATGGACGAACGTCAGCCCCGACGCGCGTTCCACCAGCCGGGCCTCGACGAGCGCGTCGGCGGCGGGGACGGCCCGGTCGTCCGCGAGCCCGGCCAGCGTGGCCACCCGACGCAGGGCGGCACCATCGCCGAGCACGGCGGCGGCCCGGGCCAGCGCGGTCGCCTCCGGGCCCAGCCGGGCCAGGCGCAGCCGGACGCTGCGCTCCACCTGGTGCGGCACGATCCCGGCCACCCGCGCCATCTCGTGGGTGCGCGGCGCCACCCCGAGCACCGTCATCTCGGCCAGCAGCTCGCCGAGCAGGAAGGGGTTGCCGCCGGTGGCCGTGCAACAGGCGACCACGAGCCGTTCGTCGGGCTCACCGAGCTCGGCGGTGACCAGGGCCCGCACCGAACCCGCACCGAGCGGGCCCGGCCGGATCGTCTCGGCCTGCGGTTCGGCGCCCAGCGCGGCCAGCACCTCGCCCGACGACACCTGCCCTGCGGGTCGGTGCGCCACCAGCAGTGACACCGCCAGCCCGTCCAGACGCCGGGCCAGGTAGGCGAGAAAGCGCAGCGACGGCGGATCGCACCAGTGCGCGTCGTCCACGACGATCAGGGTCGGGCTGATGTCGGCCAGGTCGGCGACCAGCCAGTAGAGCCCGTGCAGGGTCGCGAACAGGCTCTGGCCGTCTGCGTGGTCGACGGAGGTGAGGACCGGCGCGGCGAGCCCGGCCGCCCCCTCCAGCGGTCGTCGGGCGGCAGCAGGCCCGAGGAGCTCACGGACCACCCCGAACGCCAGCTCGCTCTCCAGCTCTGCCCCGCTGGCCGCGAGCACCTGCAGGCCGCGCTCGACGGCCAGCACCCGGGCTGCCCGGACCAGGCCGGTCTTGCCGATCCCCGCGTCGCCCTCGATCAGCACCAGTCCACCGGCCCCGGACGCCGCCCCTTCGACCAGTCGCCGCAGACGGGCGAGCTCCTCGTCGCGTTCCAGCAGCTCGGGCATCGCGCCCTTTCTCCGGGGGTTCCTCAGGGGTCGGCCCCGACGCCGGGGCGACTCTCGCGTTCCTACCGTCGTCGCACCGAGCCCGGATGTTTCCGACACGCGAGCACAGGAGGGGCCATGGAGGACCGCGAACGGCGCGCATGCCGGTCGATCGAAGGCTTCGGACGCGACGGGTGGGAGGACACCGTCCGCGAGCTCACCTCGCCGGAGGTGATCTACGAGGAGATCGGCACCGGACGCCGGCTGGAGGGAATCGAGCCGGTCCTCGACGGCATGCGGGTCTGGAAGGCCGCGTTCCCGGACATCACCGGCGAGGTCCTGCGGCTGGTCTCCGGCGGAGACTCCACCGCGCTGGAGATCCTCTGGCGGGGCACCCACACCGGCCCGTTGGCGACCCCCCTGGCCGGTGCGATCCCGCCGACCGGCCGGGAGGTCACGACGCACGCGACGATGTGGCAGCGCTGGGAGGGCGAGCGCATCGTGCACGAGCGCCACCACCTCGACGTGCTCGCCCTGATGGCCCAGCTCGGGGTCCTGCCGATCGGGGCGAGCGCATGAGCCGCCGCAACCGCGCCTACTACCTGCGACGACGGCCCCAGGGCACGACGACGGGCGTCGACCTCGAGCTCGTCGAGGAGAGAGTTCCCGACCTCGGGCCCGGTCAGGCGCTGGTGCGCACCACGCACCTGTCGGTCGACCCGACGACGCGGGTCTGGATGAGCGACTACCCCGCGTACATGCCCTCGGCCCCGCTGGACGCGGTGCTGCGCGGGGTCGGGGTCGGCGAGGTCGTCGAGTCCCGCCGCGACGACCTGCCGGTCGGGGCGACGGTGCTGGGGTGGACGGACTGGCAGGACTACTGCGTCGCCGACGACAGCGCGCTGATCAGCCCGTTCACGGTCCTGCCCGACCCGCTCCCGGCGCCGCCCGGGGCGTTCCTCGGGGTGCTCGGACACACCGGGATCACCGGATGGCTCGGCGTCGACATCGGGCGGCCGCAACCCGGCGATACGGTCGTCGTCTCGGCCGCGGGCGGTGCCGTCGGCTCCGTCGGCGGGCAGCTGGCGAAGCTGGCCGGGGCCCGGGTCGTGGGGATTGCCAGTGGGCCGGACAAGTGCCGCCACGTCACGACGACGCTCGGTTTCGACACGTGCGTCGACCGCACCGCCGCGGACTGGCGCGACCAGCTCGACGCGGCCACCCCGGACGGCGTCGACATGGACTTCGAGAACGTCGGCGGCGAGATCATGGACCACGTACTGGGACGGCTGAGGATCGGCGCCCGGGTCGTGCTCTGCGGGATGATCTCCGGTTACGACGCGCTCGGTAGCGGATCCTCGGCCGGCCAGCACGAGATCTCGCAGCTGATCATGAAGCGGGCGACTATGCACGGCTTCCTCGTCTTCGACCACGCCGATCGGTTCGCCACCATCGTCGACGAGCTGGCCGGGCACCTCGCCGCGGGGCGGCTGCACGCCGACGAGACTGTCCTCGACGGGCTGGAGAAGGCTCCGGACGCGCTCGGGCAGCTGTTCACCGGGGCCAACCTCGGCAAGATCGTCGTCCGGACGAGGGTCTGAGATGCGACGGACCCGACCCGCCGTCGGTGCCGTTCTCGCCACCACGGCGGGGTCGGCAAGGACCTCGGCGAGGGCACGACGGTGGCCGCCGTGTTCGGCGACCCGATCGTCACCGGAACCACGTCGGGCCAGTTCACCGCCACCGGGGTGAACGGGGCGGTGGTGTCGATCGCCGGCACCGTCGACCTCCGACTGATCCGCGGCAACCTGAACACGCAGGTCAGCGGCACGTTCGACACCGCAAGCGGGAAGTTCTCGGTGACGAGACGATCCGCGGCTCACCCTGCGGGATCCGCTAGCTCGCCGACCGTTCACACAGGAGAGGACACCCATGGACAGCTCCGAGCAGACCACGACCCTGATCCGGCGGCTGGAGGACGCGATGAACTCCCGCCGGCTCGACCTCCTCGACGACGTCGTCGCACCCGACTTCGTCCGCCACTGCGAGGCCACCCCGGACTTCGAGGTCCGCAGCCTCGACGACTTCAAGCAGTTCCTCAGGTCGAACACCGAGACGTTCCCGGACAACACCCAGACGTTCCTCCAGATCGTCGCCGACGGGGACCGTGCCGGGATCTGGGCCACCTACGAGGGCACCCAGACCGGAGCGTTCGGCCCGGTCCCCCCGACCGGCAAGAAGGCGACGTTCGACTTCGGGGGCGTCCTGCACGTTCGCGAAGGCAAGATCGCCGAACTGTGGGTGACCTGGGACAACATGACGATCATGGGCCAGCTCGGGCTCCTGCCGGCGCCCGACCCCGCCGGGGCCCCCGGCTGATCCGTGGCCGCGTCCGCGGCGCCCCGCACACCACCGGCACCGACACCGCACTGTCCCCAGGATCGTCGATGCCCGGGACCCGTCGCCGCCGATACCGTCCGGCAGATGGCCGGATCGACGCCCGCGCTCGTCGGACGCGAGGCCGAGCTGGCCGGGTTCGCCGCCCGGCTGGAGTCGCTGCGTGCCGGGCGCGGTGGGCTGGTGCTCCTGTCCGGGGAGGCCGGGATCGGGAAGAGCCGGCTGGCCGAGACGGTCGTCGAGCTCGCGGCGGGCGCCGGGGTGCGCGCCGCGTTCGGCCGCTGCCAGGAGACCGAGGGCGCTCCCCCGTTCTGGCCGTGGATGCAGCTCCTCCCAGCCGTCGTCGGCTCGGAACCCGACCTCGAGCGGCTCGCGCCGCTGTTGCGCAGCAAGGACGTGGACGCCGACGGTGCGGACCGTTTCCAGCTCTTCGACGCGGCCACGACCGTGCTGGTCCGGGAGGCGGGCAAGCGTCCGCTGGTGATCGTGCTCGACGACCTGCACCGCGCCGACGAGGCGTCACTGGCGCTGCTCCGGTTCGTCCTCCCGGTGTTGCGCCGCACGCCGATCCTAGTGCTGGGCGCCTACCGGCCGACGGAGGTGCCCGCCCGGCATCCACTGAGCCGGCTACTCGGTGAGGCGTCCGGGGACCTCGCGTTCGAGCTCGTCGAGCTCGGCGGGCTGACCCTGGCGCAGTCCGCCGAGCTGGCCCGGCGGATGCGGAGCCCGGTGCCGGACCTGGCGGACGTGCACGACCTCACCGGCGGGAACCCGTTCTATCTCGCCGAGGTCCTCCGGATGGGCCCGGCCCGCGGCGTGCCCCCGACGGTGGAGCTCGCGATCCGGGCCCGGCTGGATCGGCTGCCCGCCGGGACACGGGAGCTGCTGGCGGTGGCGGCGGTGCTGGGGCGCGACGTCGACCCCGTCGTCCTCGCGGTCCTGGCCGGGCGCGACGAGCTCGCGGTCGCCCGCGACCTGGCCCCGGCGGTCGATGCCGGGGTGATGTCCCGGCAGGAGGGCGGGGCCCACCGCTTCGACCACATCCTCGTGCAGCAGGTGCTCTACCAGGAGTGGCCGGCACCCGATGTGACACGCCTGCACGACCACGCCGTCGAGGCGATCGCCGGGCTGGGACACTCCGACGACGACAGCCGGCTGGCCCACCACGCGGCGCGCGCCACCGCCGTCGGGGGCGGCCGGGCGCGGGCGGTCGAGCTGGCGGTCCGGGCTGCCCGCAACGCGGTGCGCAGGCTCGCCCATGAGGAGGCGTCGGACTGGTTCGGCCGGGCCGTGGGTCTCGGTGTACCCGCTGCCGACCGGCCCGGGCTGCTGCTCGAGCGGGGGACCAGCGCGGCCCGCCCGGGCCCCGGCCGGGGTGCGCGGCGGAGCCCGTGTGGCAGGCCCGGCCGACGTCGACCTCCTCGCGCGGTGGCTGCAGGCCTTCACCGACGAGGCGATCCGGGCGCTCGACCCACCGTCCGACCCCCGTCCCGGGATCGTCGAG
>JAKDNL010000953.1 GCA_030451825.1 Pseudonocardia sp.
GGTACTGAATACCGAGTCGAGGGCGAGCAACGGAGTGAGATTCGATGTCGACTGCTGTGCAAGGTGTGCCTGTCGCGCACGCTGTTGGGGTGGAGGAGGTTCCCGATCCCCAGGTCGCCGAGCGGGCCACGCGCCGCACGTACACGGCGAAGTACAAGCTCGAGGTGCTGGCCGAGTACGAGGCGGCCGATCGGGCCGGTAAGGGCGCGTTGCTGCGCCGGGAGGGCCTGTACACCTCGCTGGTATCGGAGTGGCGCAAGCAGCGTGACCGGGGCGCGTTGGCGGCGCTGGGCGCGACCCGAGGCCCGAAGCCGGCCGACCCGACCGCGCGGGAGAACGCCCGGCTGACCGCGGAGAACGCCAGGCTGCAGGCCGAGCTGGACACCGCCCGCAAGGTGACGCGTGTCCAGGGGGAACTCTCCGCGCTCTTGGAGCAGCTCTCACAGCAGAGCGCGGGCACCACCGAGAGCGAGCCACCGCGATGATCGACACCGCGATCGAGAAGTTGACCCCGCTGGTCGGGGTCACGGCCGCCTGCGCCGCGGTGGGACGAGCGCGCGCCGCGCACTACCGCGCGCACCCGGTCACCCCCCGGCCGCCGGGGAGACCGAGCACCGAGGGGGCGGCGCGGGCCCTGCAGCCGCGCGCGTTGAGCGCGGCGGAGCGGCAGGCGGTGCTCGACGTGCTGCATTCCGAACGGTTCGTCGACCTGGCCCCGGCCGAGGTGTACGCGACCCTGCTCGACGAGGGCGTCTACCTGTGCAGCGAGTCCACGATGTACCGGCTGCTGCGCGAACGCGGCGAGACCGGCGACCGGCGCCGGCACGCCACCCACCCCGCCACGGTGAAACCCGAACTGGTCGCCGACGCCCCCAACCGCGTCTGGAGCTGGGACATCACCAAGCTGCACGGCCCGGCGAAGTGGACCTACTACTACCTCTACGTCGCGCTGGACATCTTCTCCCGCTACGCCGTGGCCTGGATGGTCGCCTCCCGCGAGTCGGCGATCCTGGCCGAACGAATGTTCGCCGAGACCATCCGCAAACAGAACATCAGCGACGGCCAGCTGAGCATCCACGCCGACCGCGGCTCGGCGATGGCCTCCAAGCCGGTGGCGTTCCTGCTCGCCGACCTCGGTGTCACCAAGAGCCACTCCAGGCCGCACGTGTCCAACGACAACCCCTACTCCGAGTCGGGGTTCAAGACCCTGAAGTACCGGCCCGACTTCCCCGAGCGGTTCGGCTGCATCGAGGACGCCCGCGTGCACTGCACCGAGTTCTTCCGCTGGTACAACCATGATCATCGTCATTCCGGGATCGGGCTGCATACTCCCGCCGACGTGCACTACGGCCGAGCCGGCACCGTCCGCGAGGCCCGAGCCGTCACCCTCAGCTCCGCCTACCAGCTGCACCCCGAACGGTTCGTCCGCAAGCACCCCCAGCCACCGCCGCTGCCCACAGCCGCCTGGATCAACAAGCCCGCCGACAGCGAGGAGAACCCGCCTCAGTAAACCCAACAAGATCGTGTCTCAGAAAGCTTGACAGGTTCCGGTGGCGACGTGGCGGTGCGCAGGTCCGGATAGTCGGCAAGGTCGTCCTCGCCGGG
>JAKDNL010000388.1 GCA_030451825.1 Pseudonocardia sp.
CGGGGCCCGATCTTCCCGCACCCGCGCCGGCCGACCCAGCCCACCCTCGTGCGCGGATATCGTTGCCGGGGCAGCGATATCCGCGCACGGGGGGTCAGACGGTCCAGCCGGGGCGCACCAACCCGCTCTCGTAGGCCAGCACGACCAGCTGTGCCCGGTCCCGCGCGCCGAGCTTGGTCATCGCGCGGCTGACGTGGGTCTTCGCGGTGGTCGGGCTCATGAACAGGCGGGCCGCGATCTCGTCGTTCGACAGACCCGCCGCGACCTCGGCGACGACCTCGCGCTCGCGGTCGGTCAGCGCGCCGAGCTGCGTCGTGCCGACGGCACCCGGGCGGGAGCGGGCCGCGAACTCCGCGATCAGGGTGCGGGTGACGGCCGGGGCGAGCAGCGCCTCGCCCCCGTGCACCACCCGGATGGCCTTGATCAGGTCGGCCGGCTCGCTGTCCTTGACCAGGAAGCCGCTGGCCCCGAACCGGATCGCGTCGAAGACGTAGGAGTCCTCGGTGAACGTCGTCAACACGATCACCCGGACGCCGGACAGGGCCGGGTCGGCGGTGATGTCGCGGGTGGCGGCGAGCCCGTCGTGGCCGGGCATCCGGATGTCCATCAGCACGACGTCGGGGCGCAGCTCGCGGACCCGCGCGACGGCCTCGGCTCCGTCGGCGGCCTCGGCGACGACCTCCAGGTCGGCCTGCGAGCCGAGCAGCGCGCGGAAGCCAGAACGGACCAGGGCCTGGTCGTCGGCGATCAGGACCCGGATCATCGGCTCGATCATCGGCGCGCTCCGTCCGGGCCGGCGAGCGGGTTCCCGGCGGGGTCCGGTGCGGCCGCACCCGTGTCCGACGCCGGGGCTCCGGCGCCCGGCGGCAGCGCTCCCGCTCCCGGCGTCGCGGCGCCCGGCATCTCGGCGCCCGGCATCTCGGCGCCCGGCGACTCTGCTCCCGGCGGCACGGCGGTGTCCGCGCCGGCCAGCGGCAGGCGCGCCCGTACCCGGAACCCGCCGTCCGGGCCGGCACCGGCCTCCAGCGTGCCGCCCAGCGCGTGGGCCCGCTCCCGCATGCCGACCAGCCCGCGGCCGCCCTCGCCGCCGGTGTGTCCGGCAGGACCGGCGCCGTCGTCGTCGACCCGGATCTCGAGCTGGTCATCGGTGTGCCGGAGCAGGACCGACGCGCCGGCCGGGCCGGCGTGGCGGCGGGTGTTCGTCAGGGATTCCTGGACGATCCGGTAGGCGGCCAGGTCGGTGCGTGTGGGCAGCGGCTGCGGCGTCCCCTCGGTCCGCAACGTCACCGGTAGACCGGCCGCGCGGACGTCGTCGAGCAGGGCGTCGAGGCGGTCCAGGCCCGGGGTCGGCTGATGTGGGGGCTGCTCGTCGACGCCGCGCAGCACGCCGAGGGTGGAGCGCATCTCGCGCAACAGGTCCCGGCTGGATCGCTTGATCTCGGTGAGCGCGGTGCGGGCCTGCTCCGGGTCGTCGTCCATCAGGAACAGCGCCACCCCGGCCTGCACGTTGATCAGCGAGACGTGGTGGCCGAGCACGTCGTGCAGCTCCTGGGCGATCCGCAGCCGCTCCTCGCCGGCCCGGCGGCGCTGCTCCTCGGCGCGAGTGGCGCGGGCCTGTGCGATCCGTTCGCGGCGGACCCGCCACAGCGCACCGGCGGCCACGATCACGATCAGCCAGGCCAGGCCCCCCACCACGCCCGGCCAGGGGATCGGGCGACCGGTCACCAGGACCCAGACGAGCAGGACCGCCAGCGTGCCGCCGGTGATCGCCACGGCGGCGTGGTGGTGCCCGGCGGCGACGGCGCTGAACAGCGCGACCGCCGCCGCGGCCGGTAGCGGGCCGACCGGGTAGCCCACGACGACGTAGGCGGTCAGCGCCGCGGCTGCGACCAGCAGCGCGACCGGGGGGTTCGCCCGGCGCACGACCAGCGCGGCCGGGCCGAGCAGCAGCAACACGACGGCGACCGCGTCCAGCGGCCGGGCCAGGGGCTGACGGAACCCGGCGAACCCGCTCCCGCCGAGCATCAGGAACGCCACCACGACCGGCAGGACGACGGTCGGCACGACCCCGCCCCACCAGCTCGGACGCGTCTCGGCGGGCACCGGCCCACGGTAGGGCAGCGCGGGGTGTGCGTGCGTCGTCCACCGGGAGGGGGCCCGGGTACCGCCACGGGAGTAGCCGGCGGACCCCGCCGTGCGCCGCGGGCGGCAGCGGAGCCGACACCCGGGGACGGACGCGCGGGGACCTCCCGCGGCGGAGTCTCGACCCATGACGAACACACAGATCCCTGACCTCGACACCCTCGTTCCGACCCCCGACCCGTTCCCACCGACCGTCGCCCCGGGCGGATCGGCCCTGCTCGCCTCGGACACCGAGCGCGAGCTGGTGACCGATCGCCTCCGCGCCGCCGCGGCCGAGGGGCGGCTGACCCTGACCGAGTCCGACGGGCGTCAGGCCGCCGCCTACGCCGCGCGCACCCGCGCGGAGCTGACGCCGCTGGGCTCCGACCTGCCCCGCCCTCCCGGACGGTCCCGACCGGCCCGGCGCGGGCCGATGACCCCGCGGGCGCGGCGCCGCTTCCACGTGCACGTGGCGATCGTCGCCGTGCTGTTCACCGTGTTCGTGACGGCCTGGGCGGTGGGCGCCGCACCGTTCTTCTGGCCGGCCTGGCCGACGTTCTGGCTGCTGCTGAGCCTGTTCGTGCACGCGCGCCGGGCCGAGCGCGAGCCGTCGCCGGAGGAGCTGGTCCCGGCGGAGCTGCGGTGAGCGCGCCGATCCGCCGTCGAACCGGTCGTTGACAGGCAACCAAAAGGTTGCATAATTGGGTGGTGACCGACGTGGACGCCGTGTTCCGGGCGCTGGCCGACCCGACCCGGCGGCTGATCCTCGACCGGTTGTACGAGCACAACGGGCAGACGCTCGGCGATCTGTGCGCGGGGACGGGGATGAGCCGCCAGGCCGTCTCCAAACACCTCGCGCTGCTGGAGGCCGCCGGACTGGTGTCCACCGTCCGCCGGGGCAGGGAGAAGCTCCACCATCTCGACCCGGTGCCCATCCAGGAGATCCACGACCGGTGGATCGGCAAGTTCGAGCAGGCCCGGGTGCAGGCGATCACCGCCCTGCGCACCGCGCTGGAGGAGTGAAGATGACCCAGCCCGAGATCAGTGACCGCACCTACGTCTACACGACCTACATCGCGACGACACGCGAGAAGGTGTTCGAGGCACTCACCACGCCGGAGTTCACGATGCAGTACTGGGGTGGCGCCGAGATCCGGTCGGACTGGACGGTCGGCAGCCCGGTCGAGGCCTACCACCCCGACCACGACGACTTCCTCGGCGAGGTGCTGGTCGTGGAACCGCCGCACCGGCTGTCCTACACGTTCACCGGCAAGGCCGAGCGGGAGGCGGGTCAGCCGGCGACGACCGTCGAGTTCGACATCTCGATGTTCGGCGACGAGGTCGTGAAGCTGACCGTGGTGCACACCGGCTTCACCGCGGACGCCAAGGGCGAGCAGGACGCCCGCGACATCGGCGAGGGCTGGCCGGCCATCTTCGCGGCGCTCAAGACGCTCCTGGAGACGGGGACACCGTTGCCCGGACCGGGCCACTTCGCCCCGCGGACGCCGGCCCGCGCCTGATCGGCGCGGCTCAGGACCGGCGTCGCAGGCGGGTCCACCAGGACCGCCGGGGCGGCGCCGGATCCACCGGTCCGACCGGAGGCGGCGGCCGGACCGGCTGTGGACGCTCGGCCCGCCACCGGGCGACGACCGCCTCCGGGTCCAGCTTGCGGACCGGGACGCGCGGCCCGGACGGGAAGCGCATGTGCTCGACGATCCGCACGTTCAGCTCGTCGACGAGGTCGCGCACCCACCGCTCGTCGCGCAGTGTCCGCACGGTCTCGGGCAGCCGGTCGATCTCCTTGCGCAGCTGCACCGAGGCCGGCAGCAGGGCGTCGGTGGGCAACCCCTCCCGGCGCAGGAAACCGCGGATCCACCAGTTCTCGTCGAACTTGCCGTCCAGGCCGGGCAGGGGCTTGCCCTTGCCCGGCAGGTCGTCGAAGTAGCCCTGCTCCTGAGCCTCGCGGATCTGACGGTCCACGGCGGTCTCGTAGCGCGGATCCGGTGCGTACATCAGGCCTCCCACCAGCAGGCTAGCAACATCGCCACGCCCCGTCCTCACCGTCGCGACGCCCGGCTCCCGATGGAGGACGTGCCGTTCGTCCGGTCGGACGTCAGACCAGGGTGGCCGGCACGGATCGGGGGCGCAGCACGGTCACGGTGAGCACGGCCGCCGTCGCGACGGCGACGGCGCCGGTCAAGAAGGCCAGCCGGTAGCCACCCGCGAGCGCTGCGGGCAGGGCGTCACCCGCGGCGAGCAGACCGTCCGGGTGCGCGGCGGCCAGCGCGGCGAGCACCGCCACCCCGAGCGCGCCGCCGACCTGCTGGCTCGTGTTGGCCAGGCCGGACGGGAGCGCGACGCTGACGATCGTGCCGTCGAGAATGATCATGGGCATGCCTGCGCAGAGCACGGCGAGCGCGACCCAGCGAGACGGGTTCGGATGAACATCGGTCGTGGACATGGCCAGACGGTAACAGATCATCCCGATATAGACGATCCTGTTCGGAACTAGACCGTTGCGGACGACCTCGGCTCCACCGAGCCGAGCGGCCCTCCGGCCCCGACGAGCCGGACCAGGGCGTCGAGCAGGGTCGTGCGGTCCGCCTCGGGCAGGACGCCCAGCACGTCGTCATAGACGGCGTCGATGATCACTTTCGCGCGCCGGATCACCCGCACTCCGGCGTCGGTGGCCTGCACGATCCGGACCCGGCGGTCGGTCGGTGACGGCACCCGCCGCGCGAGTCCCGACTTCTCCAGGCGATCGAGCGTGACGACCATGGTGGTCTTGTCCATCAGCGCCACCGCGCCCAGCTCCCGCTGGGTCAGCTCCCCCGCACCGGCCTTGGACAGCACGCAGTACTCCCGGGGCGTGATCCCCACCTCGGACAGCGCCGTCGCCATGCGGGCCCCGAGCGCCTGGCTCGACTTGTCGAACAGGTAACTCAGGTCGCCCCGGATCTCCTCGTCACTGCGCGTGTCCATATCATCCACGATAACAAACCATCAGCCGCGGGACGATCCCGTGACAGACCGATTCCGTGACAGACCGATTCCCTCCGCACGCGACGAACCGCCGTCGCGACGGTGCGAAGACGGTACGAAATTGTCGGTGCCCGGGGCCACACTCACCGCCATGGACCAGACCACGACGTACCCCGAGGCCACGCCTGTCCGGCAGGATCCTGGCGACCTGACGCAGCACTACCCCGGCCGGCGCGTCGGTCACGAGGCCGCCCGGCGCCGGGCCGAGCTGGGACCGGGCGCCGATCGCACCTGGCGCCTCGGAGCCGACGGCGAGGAACGCACCGCGCACCTGCTGGAGTCGCTGACCGGGCGCACCCGGCGGGACCGGCTCCTCCACCGGCCGCCGAGCTGGTGGGTACTGCACTCGGTACCGCTCGACGGCGGCCGGGCCGACATCGACCACGTCCTGATCGGGCCACCCGGCGTCTGCGTGATCAACACCCGGCACCATCGGGGCCGGCGGGTACTGCTCGACGGGGACGCGCTCGTCGTCGACAGGTTCCGGACCGACGCGGTGGCCCGGGCCCGCGCCGAGGGCGCCCGCGCTCGTGAGCTGCTGCTGCCCCGGCTCGAAGCGGACCTCGGCCCGGTGCCGGTCCGACCGGTGATCGCGATCGTCGGCGCGGCGATGCAGGTGCGCCGGTGGCCGGACGACGTGATCGTCGCGACGGAGGGAGCACTGATCGCGGCGATGCGCGGTCTGACACCGGTCCTCGACGCCCGTCGGGTGGAGCGGGTGCACGACGTCGCACGTCGGCCGGGCAGCTGGGTCGGCTGAGGCGCCGCCGGGGGTTCGGCGGGTGCACTTCGCCACCGGGACCTTCCGGTGCCGGGCGGCGGTCACCATGATCGGGCGGTGACTCCTCGTCGTGACGCCGACAACCCGGTCGTGGAGCTGTTCGCGGCACCGCTGACGGTCGAGCTCGACGTGACGGGCGTCGTGCGCCGGCTCGCACACCGCGAACGGGTCACGGCCTGGGCCGGCAGCTGGTCGCGGGGCGCGTTGGTGACCTGCGACCCGGTGCGGGAGATGCCGGCCGGCGCGGACCCGTTCGACGTGCTCGGCTCGGTACCCGAGCTGGGCCCGGACCCGCGGTTCCCGGACGCGGTGGGCGGCGGCTGGTTCGGATACCTCGGCTTCGCGGATACCGGACACCGGCCGCGGGCGAGCCTGGCCTGGTACCGCGACGTGCTCCGCCACGACGGCGAGCGCTGGTGGTACGAGGCGCTGCTCGGCCCGGGCGGCGACCCAGGATCCTGCCGGACAGGCGAGGCGACGGCGCGGGCCAGGTGCGCGGAATTGTGCGCCGACCTCGCCCGGCCGGCACCGGCCGTCGAGGCCGCCCGGATCGCCGTGGAGCGATGGCCGGACCGGGACGCGCACCTGGCCGCGGTCGAGGCCTGCATCGGCGAGATCCGCCGCGGTGAGATCTACCAGGCGAACATCGCCTGTGAGATCGAGCTGAGCCTGCGCGGCGGCGTGCACGAGGCGTGGGCGCGGATCGTGGAGGCCCGGTCCGGGGGCGGTGCGCCGGCGCGAGCGGCGCTGGTCGCGGACCGGGACGAGCCGGCCGGGCAGAACTTCGTGCGCGGGCA
>JAKDNL010000389.1 GCA_030451825.1 Pseudonocardia sp.
TGCGCAGCACGGCCATCACGGCGGGGCCGGTGCCGGTGCGGATCTGGGACAGGTCCTCGGCGAAGACGACATCGCGGACCCAGTGCAGCCGGTTCTCGATGTGCCAGTGCCCACGGATGATCTCCGCCAGGCGGCGGGCGCGGATGTCGGTGTACTCGAGGCTGGTGACCGCGTAGACGGTCTCGGTGGACCATCGCTTCGTGTCGCTGATCGGCCGCCGGCGCCGAACGATCCGTGCGGCCAGGCGGGCGTGCGGGAACCCGATACCCGCTGCCACGGCGCACAGTTGCAGGGTGCGGGTCTCGGCGCGGCCGTGCCCGCGTCCACGCACGTCGTCGACGACGGGGATCGTCTGCCAGGGCAGGTCGGCGACCTGGGTGTGCAGCGTGGGCCGGTTGCCCTTGACGATGAACACGTAGTGCGCGCCGCGTTCGTGCAGCCAGCGGGCGTGCCGGTCTTGGGTGTGCAGCGCGTCGGCGGTGATCACCGCCCCGGCCAGCGGGCAGGCCCGGTCGATGCGCTCCAGCAGCGGGACGAACGCGGTGATCTCGTTGGTCTTCACATCGACCGGGGTCTGGCCGAGCACGACCCCGCTGGCGTGGTCCAGCGCGCCCAGCAGGTGCACCGCCCGCCCGTCGGCGAGGCGGGCGCCGCGAGCGGTCTTGCCGTCCAGGGCGATTGCCCGTACCGGCCCGCTGCTGGTCAGCCCGGTGCTGGCCTGATCCGCGCCGGGCGCGGTGGCGACACGTCGGGCGAGCCAGCCGCTCACCGCGGTGTCGAGCTCGTCGGGGTCCACGCGCTGCAGGATCCGCCGGAACGTCGACTCGCTCGGCGTCGCTCGGCCCATACCCAGGCGCAGCCGCACCGAGACCGGCAGGTCGTGCGCCCACTCAGCAATCACCGCGTAGGAACGGGCCCCGGCCAGTACTGCGCACACCGCCGCACCCAGCACGGTGACCAACCGATGGCGCACCCCACGGGCATGGCGCGGATCGGGCACCGCGCTCACCGCCCGCAGCAGATCCTCGGCCGACGGATCGACCGTCGTGGCGTTCGCCGGGTCGGGTGCGGCGTTGCCGCACGCGGCCAGCACGGTGATCGGCGAAGATGGGCATGCGGAAACGGAAGCACCTCGGGTTATGGAGCAGGTGTAGTACCCGCGATGATCACCCGTGCTGCCGTGTCCGCCCTACACCTTCACCAGCCAGTCACCGCGCCGACACGCCGCTCAGCGCGACCTTGCCGGGCCCCTGACATGAACACCGACCACTTTGATCAACGGGCACTACCGGTATCACGGGCCGATCCGTGATCCGAGGAAACAGAAGGGGCGTCAGCGCCTACGGATGGAGAGGACAACTGGACTCGATAGGCCGTTTTGCACCGCACCATCTACAAGGAAGGCTGACAACCAGCCAATTGCGTCCAGCGTCCACTCGCACAACTCGCCGTTGTAGGTGGCCTGGTGGTGGTCCGACCCGGCCCAAAGATGGCTGTCGACCTCGGGCTGCAACACCACGGCATCCGATGCCGACAGCGAAACGTCGTGGAGGGTGACGACGTCCTGTTTGATTTCGTTGCACCATGCGATCAGCTTCGATGAGACGTCGTGCATGCCGACATGTTGACCCGAATCCAGTGTGAGCTGCACCGAGATTGTCCGACTCGGGTAGTTTGAGCAGAACCATGCCGTCGTCGGTAGCAGCTCGCCGACAACAGCCAGACGTGCTCTGCCTGACGTGACGGCCGCGCGCGGATGAGCCGGGATCAAGACCTGAGCCGCGTTGAGCTCCAGCACGCCAATTCGTTCGACAGCATCACCGAAACAGGAGAGGAAGGGCTGCACCGGAGCAGGTCTATGCTCCGAACGGGGACGAGTAGTTACGACCTGCACCCACGCAACGCGATCTTCCGTACCCTTCTCGCTCGACGCATCGTTCATGCCCCATTCGCCATCCCGGTCTGGCGAAGATCCACTTAGCCAATTCATTGCCTGGGAGCGTGCATGGAACAAGCTGTAAAGATCTGCTTCTGGATCCCGATGGGAGTCAGCGTGCGCTACAAGATTGCCGTGGAGGGAAGCGAACATGTAGTCGTCCCCACTACCCGCTCCCGGATATGCGGCGGGGGCTGGCGTCGATTCAGCCGGGGATACACCGACACTGGCCGTCGCCCGAGCGTCATCAGAGATCATAATCATCTACTCTAGACTGGTCGGGGGGGCCACGGACAGGTGATATACCTGAACCGCGACCCTCGTTCTCGGTCGGCCTTGCCAGCCAGGCGCGATCTACGTCAGCGTCGACACCGCAAGTTTTGGGTTGGAGTAATGAGGATCGAGTCGTCATCGATCAGACCGACCAGGTCAACATCCACTACGCTCCGCCAGCCGGTGACCAGGGTGTTAAAACAGGTCACCCGAGCGTTGGCGCGGTGCCCTCCTCCGCCACCGGACCGAACCCGCTTGACCCCCGCGGCACCCACGTCCCGCCACACACCATCGGCGTAGTACTGCTGAAGCTGAATGATCACATCGGCTCGTGTCGCACTGCAGTTGACGTTGTCCCACCAACCGTGTCCAGACGCCTGCCCGTCCGTAACGTGCACGTCGTCACCGCGGGTGTAGGCGAGACAGGCAGCCGCAGTAACCATTCAGGTCAGCAGGTCACGGGCGGTTTCCAGGGGTTGCCGGTGATGGCGTCGCGGAGCGCGTCGAGGATGTTGTCGCCGTGTTTGCCGACGGTGGAGATGTAGCCGCGGATGCGCAGCCACGCCTTCGCGGTGGTCTCCGAGCGGTGACAGCCGCTGATCTTGAGTTGGGTCTTGGTCGGGCGGACGTCGCGCTCGGCCTGGTTGTTGGTGAACGGCACGCTCAGGTCGCGCGCGAACAGCAGCACCTGGGCGTCGCGATCGCGCAGGCGCTCCAGGAGGTTGCGGGTCTTGGACTGGCGGCGGCCGGGGACACGCCGGTGCTCGGCGAGCCCGACCAGCAGGGCGTGCCGCCAGGATTGGAGTAGCGGATCACCGATTTCGGGAGGGATCGCCGGTCGCTGCTGGTCACGGGCGTCGTGGGCGGCGCTGTTGAGCCCGTGCAGGGCGCGCAGCGCCTGGGCGGGCCAGGCCTGCTCGGGATGCGCCTCGGCGGCGGCGACGATCTCCCGGGCCAGATGCGCGCAGCACAACGCGTGCCGGGCGCCGGGGTAGGCGTCATAGACCGACAGGGCGTCGTGCACGACGGTGCCGCGGTAGTCGGGCAGCACGTCGAACTCGGTGACCGCCGTGCGTCCGCGGGAGGGGTGCAGCAAATAGGCGGTCAGCTTGTCGGTGCTCGCGACGTGCAGCCACCAGCGGGCACCATTGATGTTGCTGGTGGTCTCGTCGACGTGGATCACGTGCGCGAGCACGATCAGCGACTTGACCAGCTTCTCGGTGTCGACCAGCAGCTCGGCCACGGTCGAGAGGACCGAGCTGATCCAGCCGGTCGAGGGCCGCGCCCCGGTCACATCGGCGATCAGCATCGCGGTGCGGGCCACCGGGACGTGCTGGAACACCAGCAGGTACACCGCGAGCGCGCGCAGGTTCGGGCCATACACCGCGGCCGCGCCCACCCCGGCCGGCGCTGCGGCGGTCGTCGTCGTCCCACAGCCGCAGCGCCGCTTGTGCAGGCGGTGCTCGGTCACGGTCGGGGTGATCGTCGGGATGTCGTGGACCTGACGGCGCACCACCCCCGCCGCGCGCGCGGCCACGAGATCACTGCCACAGCCGCCGCAGGCGGCGGGCACGTGATCGACGACCTCGTCGGGGTTGCTGGTCTGGAACAGCGCCGACCCGCCCGCACCGGGCTGCTTGCCCGGTTTGCGGCCGCTGCGCCGCCGGGCAGCGCGCGAGGGCTGCGCCGCGGGCCCGTCCGCCGATGGCGGCTGTGAGGAGTTGCCCGAGTTGCGGCCCAACCGCCGCTCCAACTCCGCGATCCGTGCATCCTGCGTCGCGATCCGCGCCGTCAACTCCTCGATCACCCGGGCCTGCTGCTCGACCAGCGCGAGGAGCTCCTCACGCGAGAGCTGCTCAGACCCGGACACCGCACATGATCAGCACACCAAGACTCTCGGGTCACGCACCGACACGCCGCAAGATCACCGAGCCCGGACCTGAATGGTTACCAGCCGCAGCCGCAAGATCCCCGCCATCCTGCGATCCCGATATCGGCGTGCTGTTCGCCCCAGAAGGCGCTGGCGCTGGCGCTGGCACCGGTGGCGGTGCCACAGTCGACACATCGCCAACGTACGCAGAGGCTGAAGCTGTTCCGGTTAGCGGCGCCGTCAGCATCGCCATCACTGCGAATCCGATTAGAACGGACGATCTTCTGCGGAGTCTCATCGATGTCCTTTGTCTAGGGGAACTGAGGCGCAATGAATACGAGGTCTGCCTGCGACCGAATCAGCGGTCGCGACAAGAAGCTTTAACCGAGATACGACGAAGTCCTACGGCCGGTAAGGTCTCGGGGCTCGCCGTGGGTGTCGGACCGGTTAGCCGCCGGGCCGTTACGTGTCCAGTATTCTTGCCCCCGATGGACTCGTTTGATCAGTGGCCTCCGCACGGGGTCCTCTGCGCTCGTACGGGGCACCGTGAAGATGGAACTGAATTCAGGCGTGGGTGTCAAGACGGGCACCTGATAGTTGGGCTAAACGCATCAGAGCGATGCGACGTATAGCCTAATAATCGACGAGCAATGTGGTGTGCTCCATCGCTCGTCCTGAGTGCTCAGCCCCGTACTCGACGCCAGGACGCGACAGCGATGGACGGCAGGATCAGTTGCCACGTCTCGGCCATGCGGTCCGCCAGGGTCGGCCCTTGCGTCGGGTGGCGCGCTGTCACGGCGCCATGGCCGGTGAGAACGGCGATGAGGAGTCGGGCGACCACGGCCACGTCGACGCCAGGTAGCAACAGGCCGGCTTCCTGGACCGCAGTGAGGTGCTGGCGGGCTCGGGCCTCGCCGAAGACGAAATGGGAGCGTGCTTCATCCGGTACGACCTCGGGCTCTTCGCTGAGTCGGATGCCACCGAGGAGGATGGGATCGACCGGGAAAGTGGCGATCACTTCGTCGACTTCGGCAAGCAGTGTCGAGAGCGGATCGATCCTGCGGTCGTCGGCGCGGCTGCACATCTCTTCCCAGCGTAAGCGCATCTCGTCGGTGATGGCTCGGGCGAGAAGGAGCTTGGTGGGGAAGTAGGAGGTCAGTGACCCCTTCGGCACACCGGCGCGCTCGGCGATCATCCCGAACGACACCACGCGGTAGCCGTGTTCGCCGAACAGGCCCGCCGCCGACACCATGATCCTGAGGCGCGCCTGGCGGGATCGGGCGTGACGCTCGGCCGCCCCGGTGTTGCCGCCGAGCGCGACCTGACGCCAATGCGGGTTCAGTTGCTGCTCACCCATAGTGAACGGTACCGCGCCGAGCGCTTGACCAATGAACCCAGTCGTAACGGCAGGTCGTCGCCTCGGCACGACAGGGAGCGCAACGACGCGCCAGTAGGGCGACCTCCGTGCGAGTCACGTAAAGTCACGAATCGTGCACGCATCGCGAAAAGATCGCGGCTCGTCGATTGCGGCGTCAGGAGAAGGCCGCCTGTCAATGATCTTGACCGGCGGTGGGACGGGTCAGGTCCTGAGCTAATGCCTAAGTTGATCATGCTGCTGGCCTCGGTTTGAGCCTGCGAGCGCGCCGGTGCTCGTTGGCCAGTACCCGACGAGCCGTGCCGTAGAGCCACAGCAGCTGCGCGTTCCCCGCGGGCACGTCGTTGCGACGGCGCCATGCAATGGTGAACACCTCACCCACCACGTCCTCGACATCCGCGGTCGCCAGCCGGCGCCGGACGTAGCGAAGAACGACCAGGTGATGCCTTCGATACAGATCGTCGAAGTCCTCATTGCTGCCCGACACGGCCGCCTCCCCTCCGCGCTTCCCTCTACTTATGTCCAGATGGAGCCTGTCGTCACACTGATGACAGCGGCTGCGGACAATGAAACCGCCAGAGCCTGGCCGCGTCTCGACGGTGGATCAGGTGAGGGCGAGGCGGCTGGTCATGTCGAGGCGGACCTCGCCGTAGGGCAGCAGATGCGCCCAGAACAACGGGGTCAACCCCCGCCGGTCAGCCTCGGACAGGGTGTCTGCCCAGTCGGGGTCGGCGAGGACGTCCTGGATCATCAGGGTGTTGATGAACACCAGCGCCGCCTGCAGGATCCGCAGGCACGCCACGGCCATTTCCTGCTCGTCGCGGCGGTTGGTCGCGATGTCCCCGCCCTTGCCGTAGAAGATCACCGAGTTGGCCCGGTTCCAGGACTCCACCACGTTGAGCCCGGCGTTGATCTCGCGCTGCAGTGCCCGGTCGCGCAGGTAGCGGGCGACGAAGATGGTCTTCTGGGCCCGCCCGAGTTCCAGCATGGCCTGGTAGGTGGGGTGCGACGCGGTGCGGGTGAAACGGCGCAGGATCGCCTCGGTGCTCGCGGTCCCGACCCGGATCGCGGTCGCGTACTTGATCATCTGGTCGTACTGCTCGGCGATCAGGTCCCACCGGATCGGGCGCGTCAGCGCCGCCGCCAGCGCGGGGTGGGCATCCGGCTCGCCCGCGGCGGCCCGGTAGAGCTTGACCTTGTTGATCTGCTTGATCCGCGGCAACAGGTCGAACCCGAGCAGGCGGGTGATGCCGAACCCGATCTCGGACT
>JAKDNL010000390.1 GCA_030451825.1 Pseudonocardia sp.
ACGTCGACGGCGGCCTGGCCGCGATCGCCGGCCCGGACGCGGTGTGGCTGGACACACCGGTGCCGGTGCGGGGCAGCGACGGCGCGAGCCGGGCGACGTTCAGCGTCCGGGCCGGGGAACGGGTCCCGTTCGTGCTGACCCACGCCGAGTCGCACCGGCCGCGCCCGCGATCGGTGCACGCCGACACCGCGCTGCGCGACACGGAACGGTTCTGGGCGGACTGGATCGGGCGGTGCACCTACCGGGGGGAGTGGGAACCCGCGGGGCGGCGCTCGGTGCTGACGCTCACGGCGCTTACCTACCCCCCCACGGGGGGCAGCGGGGCGGCCGCCACGACGTCGCTGCCCGAGCAGCTGGGCGGGCAGCGCAACTGGGACTACCGCTACTGCTGGCTGCGGGACGCGACGCTGACCCTGCAGGCGCTGCTGGGCACCGGTTATGTGGACGAGGCCCGGGCATGGCGGGAGTGGCTGCTGCGGGCCGTCGCCGGCGACCCGGCCGACCTGCAGATCATGTACGGGTTGCACGGGCAGCGCCGGCTGCCCGAGTACAGCCTGGACTGGTTGGCCGGCTACCAGGGGTCGACCCCGGTGCGGGTCGGCAACGGCGCGGCCGGCCAGTTCCAGCTCGACGTGTGGGGCGAGCTGCTGGACGGGCTGCACGTGGCCCGGGAACACGGCCTCGCCCCGACCGAGGACGCCTGGGACGTGCAGCGCGCGATGCTCGACTACCTCGAGGGGCACTGGGACACCCCGGACAAGAGCCTGTGGGAGATCCGCGGCCCGGATCGGCCCTACGTGCACTCCCGGGTGCTGGCCTGGGCCGGGGTCGATCGGGGGGTGCAGGCCGTCGAGCGGTACGGGTTGGACGGCCCGGTCGAACGCTGGCGGGCGCTGCGCTCGCGCATCCACGACGAGGTCTGCGACCGCGGCTACGACCCGGAGCGGGGCACGTTCACCCAGTTCTACGGCTCGGAGGGCCTGGACGCGGCCCTGCTGATGATCCCCCGGGTCGGGTTCCTGCCATGGGACGACCGGCGGGTGGTCGGTACGGTCGAGGCGGTACGGCGTGAGCTGGGTCGGGACGGGTTGGTGCTGCGCTACGACACCGGAGCCGACGGCGGTGACGGGCTGGGCGGCGACGAGGGGGCGTTCGTGATCTGTTCGTTCTGGCTGGCGGACGCGCTGCACGGGATCGGGCGCACCCGGGAGGCCCGGGATCTGTTCGAGCGGCTGCTCGGGCTGCGCAACGACCTGGGCCTGCTCGCCGAGGAGTACGACCCCCGGGCCGGCCGGCAACTCGGGAACACCCCGCAGGCCTTCAGCCATCTCGGCCTGGTCAACACCGCCCGCCACCTGGGTGCCGCGGCCGCGGTGGGCGTCTGATGCGCGCGCTGACGGTGCGGCCGGGCACGGCCGGGTCGCTGGCGGTCCGCGAGGTGCCCGAACCGCCGGCCGGCGACGGGGACCTGCTGGTGGCCGGCGTCGCGGTCGGGGTGTGCGGCACCGACCGGGAGATCGCCGCGGGGGAGTACGGCACGGCCCCGCCCGGGCGCGAGCACCTGGTGCTCGGCCACGAGTCGCTCGGGCGGGTCCAGGAGGCCCCGCCCGGTTCCGGGTTCGCGCCCGGCGACCTCGTCGTGGGCGTCGTCCGTCGGCCGGACCCCGAGCCGTGCGGGGCCTGTGCGCACGGCGAGCCGGACATGTGCCGCAACGGCCGCTACTCCGAACGCGGCATCGGCGGGCTGGACGGGTTCGCCAGCCCTCGGTGGCGGGTCGAGGCCGGCTACGCCGTCCGGCTGGACCCGGCGCTGCACCGCACCGGCGTGCTGCTGGAGCCGACCAGCGTGGTGGCCAAGGCGTGGGAGCAGATCGAGCGCGTGGGCGCCCGGGCCTGGTTCGAGCCGCAGCGGCTGCTGGTCACCGGCGCCGGACCGATCGGGCTGCTTGCCGCGCTGCTCGGCGTGCAGCGCGGCCTGGACACGCACGTGCTCGACGTCGTGACGGACGGGCCGAAGCCCGAGCTGGTCCGGGCGCTGGGTGCCACCTACCACCACGACGGCCTGGACCGGGCCGTCTCCGGCGCCGAGCCGGACGTCGTGCTGGAGGCGACCGGGGTGTCGTCGATCGTGTTCGGGGCGCTGTCCCGGACCGCGCCGTACGGCATAACGTGCCTGACCGGGGTGTCCGCCGGCGGGACCCGGATCGGCGTGGACGGCGGGGCGTTGAACCGGGAGATCGTGCTGGACAACGACGTGGTGATCGGGTCGGTGAACGCCAACCGTCGGCACTACCAGCAGGCAGCCGAGGCCCTGGCCACCGCCGACGCCGGGTGGCTGGAACGCCTGATCAGCCGTCGGGTCCCGCTCGAGCGGGCCACCGAGGCGTTCGAGCGCCGGGACGGTGACGTGAAGGTCGTGCTGGACCTGGAGGGGTGAGCCGTCGCCACCCTCACCGGTGTCAGATCACGGCCACCGGGGACGCCATCGC
This sequence comes from Pseudonocardia sp., assembly GCA_030451825.1. GTDB lineage: Bacteria > Actinomycetota > Actinomycetes > Mycobacteriales > Pseudonocardiaceae > Pseudonocardia. Next base: position 2,490 of record JAKDNL010000390.1, read on the forward strand.
CCGGGTCGGACCTCTCACTCTACAGCCCGCCCCATCCGGTGTGCCCAGGTGCCGGGTGAAACTTGGCGCGGGTGGCCTCGGTCCGGGTGGCTCGATGAACCGGACCAGAACGTCACGTTTCATCGAACGGTGAGCCGGACACACCGGCGTATCCCGGCGTGATCGACGGCACGGCGCCCCGGCACACCGCTCGCGGGAGTGCCGTGGAACAATCAACGGGTCGGCTGTCAGCGATGACGTCAGCCGAGAGCCCCTCAGGGTCCAGTCAACGGCACGGGTCAACGGTGCCGCGCGGGCCTCCGGGCTACCGCGGGTGGTGCGACCGATCGGGTACGCACGCCCTGCCGCGACTGAGGACCGAGTGAGCACTCTGCTGGACCAAGCCCTGATCAACGACGACCGGATCGACGAGATCCCCGACCGGAGCGAGGCGAACGGCGACATCGCCGACATCGACACCCCCGAGAACGCCCCGGTGCAGAACGACACGGTGCAGAACGAGATCACCGAGATCACCGTGAACGACGCCGACGAGGCCTTCGAGGACGAGACCGACGAGCCGGAGCAGACCGGCCCGACGTTCGCCGACCTCGGCCTCGCCCCGCAGCTCCTGCGCGAGCTCGAGGGCCTCGGCTACGAGACGCCCAGCCCGATCCAGGCCGAGTCGATCACTCCGCTGATCGCAGGGCGCGACCTGCTCGGCCAGGCCGCGACCGGCACCGGCAAGACGGCGGCGTTCGCGCTGCCGATGCTGCAGCGCCTGGCCGACGGCCGGGCGAGCACCTCGCGCGGCACCCGCCCGTTCGGGCTGGTGCTGGCGCCGACCCGCGAGCTGGCGATGCAGGTCGGCGAGGCGGTGGCGCGCTACGGCCGGATCGTCGGCGCGAAGGTCGTCACCGTCTACGGCGGCGCCCCGATCGGCCCGCAGCTGGGCACGCTGCGTCGCGGCGTCGACATCGTGGTGGCCACCCCCGGCCGCGCGATCGACCTGCTCAACCGGGGAGCCCTGTCCCTGGACGCGATCGAGGTCGCGGTCCTGGACGAGGCCGACGAGATGCTCGACATGGGTTTCGTCGAGGACATCGAGCTGCTGCTCGCCGCCACTCCGAAGACCCGCCAGACGGTGCTGTTCTCGGCGACGATGCCGCACCGGATCGTCAGCCTGGCGCGCACGCACCTGGACGACCCGGTGGACATCCGGATGGGCCGCGCCCAGACGCCGGAGGGCCAGGCCCCCAAGGTCCGTCAGACCGCGTACCACGTGCCGCGCAGCCACGTCACCGTCGCGCTCGGACGCGTGCTGGAGATGGAGCGCCCGACCGCGGCGATCGTGTTCTGCCGCACCCGGGCCGACGTCGATGCCGTCACCGAGACGCTGACCGGCCGCGGACTGCGGGCCGAGGCGCTGCACGGCGGCATGGACCAGGAGCACCGCACCCGCGTCGTGGAGCGTCTGCGCGCCGGGCGTACCGACCTGCTGGTCGCCACGGACGTGGCGGCCCGCGGCCTGGACATCGACTCGCTGACCCACGTGGTCAACCACGACGTGCCGTCCTCGCCGGAGGCCTACGTGCACCGCATCGGCCGGGTCGGCCGCGCGGGCCGCGAGGGCGTCGCGATCACCCTGGTCACCCCGGGGTCGGTGCGTCACCTGCGCGGCATCGAGCGACTGCTCGGCACCTCGGTGCCGACGGCGCCGGTACCCACCGTGTCGGACCTGCGCGCCGCGCGCCTGGCCCGCACCGCGGTGGCGGTGCAGGAGCAGATCGAGGCCGGCAGCGACAACGACGGCGTCGACGCCCTGGTGCTGGAACTGGCCCAGGAGAACGACCTCGCCGCGATCGCCGCCGCGACGATCCGGATGGCCCGGGCCGGCACGGCCGTGGCCGACGACGAGATCGACATCCCGGAGGTCCGGGCCCCGCGCGGCGGTGCCGCCGGTGGCCGGGACCCCCGCGGTCCGCGTCGCGAGGGCCCCGGTGCCCCCGGTGCCCCCGGCGGCGCCCGCGGCCAGGGCTCGCGCCCGCCGAAGGCCGGTACGACCCGGCTGTTCGTCTCGGCAGGCCGCGCCTCCGGGGTGCGCCCGCAGGACATCGTGGGTGCGCTGGCCAACGAGTCGCGCCTGTCCGGGCGTGACATCGGCGCGATCCAGATCCACGAGCGCCACGCGCTGGTCGAGGTGCCCGAGCACGCGGCGGACGAGGTACTGAAGTCGCTGCGCGGGGCCACGACGCTCAAGGGCCGCAAGGCCAACGTGCGCCGCGACCGCGACGCCGCGAGCGCCCACTAGGCCACACACGACGCAGGCCCCGCACACCGCACGGTGGGCGGGGCCTGTGTCGTACCCGGTACCACTTGTCGGCTCCACCCGGTCGGGGTAGGTATGGCGACGGGCGTCACGCTCGACGGCGTCCGGCGCAGCACCCACCACGCGAGGAGCCCGCATGACGACGACCGACCCGCGCTCACCGGCGACCGACGGCGACCGCCGAGGGGCCGACCTCAAGCCGCGCAGCCACCAGGTCACCGACGGGATCGGCGCCACCGCCGCGCGCAGCATGCTGCGCGCGGTCGGGATGCGCGACGACGACTTCCGCAAGCCACAGATCGGGATCGCGTCGTCCTGGAACGAGATCACCCCGTGCAACCTGTCGCTGCAGCGCCTGGCGCTGGCGGCGAAGGAGGGCGTGCACGCCGCCGGCGGCTACCCGATGGAGTTCGGCACCATCTCGGTCTCCGACGCGATCTCGATGGGTCACGTCGGGATGCACTACTCGCTGGTCAGCCGCGAGATCATCGCGGACTCGGTGGAGACGGTGGTGCAGGCCGAGCGCCTGGACGGGACGGTGCTGCTGGCCGGCTGCGACAAGTCGCTGCCCGGGATGCTGATGGCCGCGGCGCGGCTGGACCTGGCCGGGGTGTTCGTCTACGCCGGTTCGATCATGCCGGGCCGGGTGGGGGACCGGGAGGTCAACATCGGCGACGCGTTCGAGGGGATCGGTGCCTGCTCGCGCGGGCTGATCTCGGAGGCCGAGCTGGACACCCTGGAGCGCGCGATGTGCCCCGGCGAGGGCGCGTGCGGCGGCTTCTACACCGCGAACACGATGGCCGCGGCGGCCGAGGCGTTGGGCATGGCGATGCCCGGCTCGGCCAGCCCGCCCGCGGTCGACCGGCGCCGCGACGGCGTCGCCCGCGCCTCCGGTGAGGCCGCGATCGGGATGATCGCGAAGGGGATCACGGCCCGGGCGGTGCTGACCCGCGAGGCGTTCGACAACGCGATCGCCGTGGTGATGGCGTTCGGCGGCTCCACGAACGCGGTGCTGCACCTGCTCGCGATCGCCCGCGAGGCCGGCGTCCCGCTGGAGCTCGACGACTTCAACCGGGTCGGCGACAGGGTCCCGCACCTGGCCGACGTCAAGCCGTTCGGCAAGCACCTGATGTATGCCGTGGACCAGGTCGGTGGCGTGCCGGTGGTGATGAAGGCCCTGCTCGACGCCGGGCTGATCCACGGCGACGCGCTGACCGTCACGGGTCGGACGGTGGCCGAGAACCTGGCCGAGCTCGACCCGCCGGGCATCGACGGCTCGGTCATCCGCGAGCTGCGCAACCCGATCCACCCGACCGGCGGGCTGTCCATCCTGCGCGGCTCGCTGGCCCCCGACGGTGCGGTGGTCAAGTCGGCCGGGTTCGACGCGGCCCAGTTCGTCGGCACCGCGCGGGTGTTCGACGGCGAGCAGGGTGCCCTGGACGCCGTCGACGACGGGACGGTCGGTACCGGCGACATCGTCGTCATCCGTTACGAGGGCCCGCGCGGCGGCCCGGGGATGCGGGAGATGCTCGCCGTCACCGGGCGGATCAAGGGCGCCGGGCTGGGCAAGGACGTGCTGCTGGTGACCGACGGCCGGTTCTCCGGTGCGACCACCGGGCTGTGCGTCGGGCACGTCGCGCCGGAGGCCGCGGACGGCGGGCCGATCGCGCTGGTCCGCGACGGCGACCGGATCACCCTGGACATGGCCGGCCGCACGCTGCACCTGGAGGTCGACGACGCCGAGCTGGAGCGCCGCCGCGCCGGGTGGGTGCGTCCGGAGCCGACGAACCGCTACGGCGTACTCGGCAAGTACGCCAAGCTCGTCTCCTCCGCCGCGGACGGGGCCGTCTGCGGCTGACGCCGCCCGTGGGGGCGGTGTGGGCCCCGGGGGGCGGAATTAGGGCCCCCCCCGGGGTGGGCCC
>JAKDNL010000391.1 GCA_030451825.1 Pseudonocardia sp.
CGCTCACCGGGCCGACGCGCTCACCGGGCCGACGCGCTCACCGGGCCGACGCGCTCACCGGGCCGACGCGCTTGCTGGACTGCCCGACGCCGGTCGTGCGCGGATATCGTCGCCCTGGCCGCTATAACCGCGCACGGGGGGTCAGTCTTCGGCCAACCGGCGTCGTAGGTCCTGCTCGCGGGAGCGTTTGCGCTGGATGCGCTCGCGCGAGTCGTGGTCGCGCATCCGCTGCGGGTAGCCCATCAGCTGCACGTCGTAGATCGGGATCTTCATCGACCGGGCGAGCTTCTTCGCCCGGTTCGGGCTGCCGACCCGCCGGCGCGTCCACTCGCCGTCGTGCGCGACCAGCACGACCGTCGTCTCGGTCACCAGCGTCGACGGCTCGACGAAGGCCTCCACGCCGATCCGGGCGCGGGTCCATTCGCGCAGGTGCGCCTCGGACTCCGAGCCGACCGCCTTGGCCGACTTCCCGGCCCGCTTCGGCCGGAACCTGTCCAGCAGCCCCATGCCACCCACCTCCGCCTCCGCCGCCGGCACCGTCTCCGGCGCGTGATCTCCCCCTGCAACGTGCGAGGGACCCGATTCGCTCCCGACTCCCCACCTGGCGGTGACGGGCGGGAGTGACAAGATGGGCGTCGCATGTGGTCACAGGCTTCGATGGCGGTGACCGGAAGGGAGCGAATCGGTGGCCGAGCACACTGCCGACCTGGTGATCCTGGGCGGCGGATCCGGCGGGTACGCCTGCGCGCTGCGCGCAGCAGAGCTGGGCCTCTCGGTCGTACTGGTGGAGAAGGACAAGCTCGGCGGCACCTGCCTGCACCGCGGCTGCATCCCCACCAAGGCGCTGCTGCACGCCGCCGAGGTCGCCGACCATGCCCGCGACGGGGCCAAGGTCGGCGTCCGGTCCACGCTCGAGGGCGTCGACATGGCCGGCGTGAACTCCTACAAGGACGGCGTGGTCGCCAAGCTGTACAAGGGTCTGCAGGGGCTCGTGGCCGCGCGCGGGATCAGCGTCGTCGAGGGTGCCGGCACGTTCGTCGGGCCGCGCACCGTGGCCGTGGGTGACGATCACTACACCGGCACGAACGTTGTCCTCGCCACCGGCTCCTACGCCCGCGGCCTGCCCGGTCTCGAGCTCGGCGGCCGGATCGTCACCTCGGACCGGGCGATCTCGCTGGACGAGGTGCCGGAGCGGGTGGTGGTCCTCGGCGGCGGCGTGATCGGCGTCGAGTTCGCCAGCGTCTGGCGCTCGTTCGGGGCCCAGGTCACGATCGTGGAGGCGCTGCCGCGGCTGGTCCCGGCCGAGGACGAGTTCGCCTCGACGCTGCTCGAGCGCGCGTTCCGCCGTCGCAAGATCAAGTTCAAGACCGGCGTGCGGTTCACCGGTGCGACGCAGACCGACGACGCCGTCACCGTCACGCTGGAGTCCGGCGAGGAGATCGAGGCCGACCTCGTGCTGGTCGCCGTCGGACGCGGCCCGAACACCACCGGGCACGGCTACTCCGACGCCGGCCTGGCGATGGACGGCGGCTTCGTCACCATCGACGAGCGCCTGCGCACGAACCTGGACGGCGTCTACGCCGTCGGCGACATCACACCCGGGCTGCAGCTGGCCCACCGCGGCTTCGCGCACGGGATCTTCGTCGCCGAGGACGTCGCCGGCCTGTCCCCCGACCCGGTCGCCGAGGCCGGCATCCCGCGGGTCACCTACTGCGAACCCGAGGTCGCCTCCGTCGGGCTCACCGAGGTGCAGGCCCGTGAGCAGCACGGCGACGTGCAGACCGTGACCTACGACCTGGCCGGCAACGGCAAGTCCCAGATCCTGCAGACCGCCGGAGCGATCAAGCTGGTCAAGGCCGGCGCCGAGGGGACCGACGGCCCGGTCGTCGGCGTGCACATGGTCGGGTCCCGGGTCGGTGAGCTGGTCGGTGAGGCCCAGCTCGTCTTCAACTGGGAGGCGTTGCCCGCCGATGTCGCCGCCCTCATCCACGCCCACCCCACGCAGAACGAGGCGCTCGGCGAGGCCCACCTCGCGCTCGCCGGAAAACCCCTGCACGCCCATGGCTGACCCGCACCCACACGGCTGACCCGGCCGTCCCACGACCCGTACACCCCCGCGGAAAGAGGAGCTCGACCCGATATGGCCTTCACCGTTCAGATGCCCGCCCTGGGCGAGAGTGTCACCGAGGGCACCGTCACCCGTTGGCTCAAGGCCGAGGGCGACACCGTGGAGGTCGACGAGCCGTTGCTCGAGGTCTCCACGGACAAGGTGGACACCGAGATCCCCTCCCCCGCCGCGGGCACCCTGGAGCGGATCGTCGCCGCCGAGGACGACACGGTCGAGGTCGGCGGCGACCTCGCCGTGATCGGCGACGGCTCCGGCGGCGGGGGCGAGTCCTCCGGCGGAGGCCAGGAGCAGGCCGAGCAGCCGGCGCAGGAGGCACCCGCCGAGGAGCCCGCCCAGGAGCAGGCCCCGGCGCAGCAGCAGAGCGAGCCGGAGCCGGCCGCGGCGTCGTCCGGGTCCTCGGGCGGATCGTCGGCCGGGTCCTCCGGTGGCGGTTCCGGGACGCCGGTGACCATGCCGGAGCTGGGCGAGAGTGTCACCGAGGGCACCGTCACGCGCTGGCTCAAGCAGGTCGGCGACGAGGTCGCGGTCGACGAGCCGCTGCTCGAGGTCTCCACCGACAAGGTCGACACCGAGATCCCCTCCCCGATCGCGGGCACCGTGCTCGAGCACTCCGCGAACGAGGACGACACGGTCGAGGTCGGCGGGCAGCTCGCGGTCATCGGGGACGCCTCCGAGAGCAGCGCCAGCGGAACGAGTAGCGACACGGCCGCGTCGTCGGGTGGCGCTGCTCCTTCTCCGGCGCCGGAGAAGGAGGCCGAGCCCGAGAAGAAGCCGGAGCCGAAGGCAGAGGAGAAGCCGGCCCCGGCGGCGGCCCCGGCCGCGAAGGACACCGCGCCCCGAGCCGAGGAGAAGGTCCCCGCGCAGGCGGACTCGACCCGGCAGTCCAGCGCTCCCGCCGGCGGCGGCAACGGCTCCGCCGGCGACCGCCCGTACGTCACCCCCCTGGTGCGCAAGCTGGCCCAGGAGAACGGCATCGACCTCGCGACGGTCACCGGCAGCGGTGTCGGCGGCCGGATCCGCAAGCAGGACGTGCTCGCCGCCGCCGAGTCGAAGAAGGCCCCGGCGGCCTCCTCCGCCCCGGCCCCTGCGGCCTCCGGTGGCTCCGGCGGCCCGACCGCGGCGCCGAAGACCCCGCAGGCCGTGCCGACCCGTGCGGACAACGCCCCGGAGCCGGGCACCACGGTCAAGCTGCCCCGCCTGCGCCAGGTGATCGCCCAGCGGATGACCGAGTCGCTGGCCGTGTCCGCGCAGCTGACGACGGTGCAGGAGGTCGACCTCACCCGGATCGCGAAGCTGCGCGCCCGGGTCAAGGACGAGTTCCGCCGCCGCGAGGGCGCGAACCTGACCTACCTCGGGTTCATCGCCAAGGCGACGGTCGAGGCGCTCAAGGCGTTCCCGACCGTCAACGCCTCGATCAGCGAGGACCGCAAGCAGGTCACCTACCACGGCTCGGTGCACCTGGGCATCGCCGTGGACACCCCGCGCGGGCTGCTCGTCCCGGTGATCAAGAACGCGGACGACCTGAGCCTGGCCGGGCTGGCCAAGAACATCGCCGACGTGGCGGCCCGCACCCGGGACAACAAGATCGGCCCGGACGAGCTGTCCGGCGGCACCTTCACGATCACGAACATCGGGTCCGCGGGCGCGCTGTTCGACACCCCGATCCTGAACCAGCCCCAGGTCGGCATCCTGGGCACCGGGGCGATCAGCAAGGAGCCGAAGGTCGTCACCGGCCCCGAGGGCGACGACGTGATCGCCATCCGCTCGGTGTGCTTCCTGCCGCTGACCTACGACCACCGCCTGGTCGACGGCGCGGACGCGGGCCGGTTCCTCTCCGCCATCCGGGCCCGCCTGGAAGAAGGCGCCTTCGAGTCCGAACTGGGCCTGTAACCCTCCCGCCCCGCGGGGACCCGAACGGGGTGAACGAACGTGACGTTCGTGGCGATCACCGCGACGAATGTCACGCTCGTTCGCGTTCGGCGACCCCGGCGCGCGCGATCTCGGCGCCTCCGGAAGGATCGGTGGGGTGCGAGTCGTGGTGGCCGGTTCGTCCGGTCTGATCGGAACGGCCCTGGTCGCCCACCTGCGGGGCGCCGGGCACGAGGTGCTGCGCCTGGTACGGCGTGCCCCCGCCGCCCCCGACGAGCGGGGCTGGGACCCGCCCTCGGGCCGGCTGGACGAGGGGGCCCTCGACGGCGCGGACGCGGTGGTGAACCTGGGCGGCGTCGGCCTCGCCGACCGCCCGTGGAGCGGCGCCCGCAAGCAGGCCGTGCGCGACTCCCGCAACGTGCCCACCGACGTGCTGGCGACCGCGGTGGCCCGGCACGAGGTTCCGACGCTGGTCAGCGGGTCGGCGGTGGGCTACTACGGCGACACCGGCGACCGCGAGACCGACGAGACCGGCCCGTCGGGCAGCGGGTTCCTGGCCGACGTCTGCCGCGACTGGGAGGCGGCGACGGCTCCCGCCTCCGACGCCGGCCTGCGGGTCGTGCTGCTGCGGACCGGGCTGGTGCTCTCCCCCTCCGGTGGTCTGCTGTCGAGGCTGCGCCCGATGTTCCGCGGGTTCCTCGGCGCCCGCCTCGGCCCCGGCACGCAGTTCATGCCGTGGATCTCGCTCGACGACGAGGTCGGCGCCATCCGCTTCGCCGTCGAGAACGACGGGCTGCGCGGTCCGGCCAACCTGACCGGCCCGGTCCCGGTCACCAACGCCGAGTTCACCACCGAGCTCGGGCACGCCGTCGGGCGTCCGACGCCGATCGCCGTGCCCGCGTTCGTGATCACCGCCGGGCTCGGCGAGATGGGCCGGGAGATGCTGCTGACCGGTCAGCGGGCGGTGCCGAAGGCATTGCTCGACGGCGGCTTCCAGTTCCGCCACCACACCGTCGGGGACGCGCTGTCCGCCGCGGTCGGCACGTGAGCACCGAGAGGAGCGCCAGCGGAACGAGCATCGGCACCGAGAGGAGCGCCAGCGGAACGAGCATCGGCACAGCCTCCGGCGGGGAGGACACCCCGGACGTCCTGATCGTCGGAGCGGGCCTGGCCGGCCTGCGCGCCGCCCGGGTGCTGGGTCGGGGCGGGCTGTCCGTGCGGGTGCTCGAGGCCTCCGACCGGGTCGGCGGACGGATGGCGACCGACGTCGTCGACGGGTTCCGCTGCGACCGCGGCTTCCAGGTCCTCAACTCCGCCTACCCTGCCCTGCACGCGGCGCTGGCCCCGCACGGCATCGACTCGCTGGGCGCGCGCACGTTCGAACCGGGCGCGGCGATCCGCGCCGGGGACGGTGAGCTGCACCGCTTCCTCAACCCGCTGCGCCGCCCGGGCGGCGCCCCGGCCGGCGCCCTCGACGACCTGTTCGGCCCGCTGGACAAGGCCCGCCTTCTCGCCTGGACAGCACGCGTGCTGGCCTCCCCGCCGTCCCGGACCGCGGGACGCATCCGGGAGTCCGGGGCCGACGACCTGGCCGCGGCCGGGCTCGGCGGGCCGGTCACCGACCGGTTCCTGCGCCCGTTCCTGTCCGGGGTGCTGGGCGAGACCACGCTGCAGACGTCGTCGGCGTTCGTGCGGCTGGTCTGGCGCAGCTTCGCGCTCGGCACGATCGTCGTCCCGGACGACGGCATGGAGGCCCTGCCCCGGCGCCTGGCCGCCGCTCTGCCCGAGGGCACGGTCCGGCTGGGGGTCCGGGTGCTCGAGGTGCGTGGAGGCTCCCGTCCCTCGGTGCGCACCGAGGACGGCGCGCAGTCCGCCCGCGCCGTGCTGGTCGCCGCGGACCCCCGCACCGCCGCGGCGTTGCTCCCCGGTGTCGCGGAGCCGGCGATGAACGCGCTGACCACGTGGTTCCACTCGCCGCCGGTCGCGCCGACGGCCGAGGCCCTGCTGCACCTCGACGGCACCGGCGGCCCGGTCGTCAACACGACGGTCATGACGGCCGCCGCGCCCGGCTACTCGGCGAGCGGACGCCCGCTGGTGGCGTCGTCGGTGGTCGGGGCCGCGGGCCGCGACGGGATCGGCGAGGCCGGGGTGCGGCGGGAGCTGGCCCGGATCTACGGCGTGCCGACCGACGACTGGGAGCACGTGCACACCGCCGAGGTCCCCGAGGCGCTGCCGTTGTTCCTCCCCGGACGCCCGGTGCGCCGCGACGTCGAGCTGGGCGACGGGCTGTTCGTCGCCGGCGACCACCGCGACACCCCGTCCACCCAGGGCGCCCTGGTCAGCGGCCGTCGGGCCGCGGAGGCGGTGCTCGGCGCCCTGGGCCACTGACCCCGCCCGTGCGCGGAGATCAAGGCCCCGCCGCCCAGATACGCGCCTCGGTGACGTACAACCACGTCATCGAAGGCATAATGGCCCTGACGGGATATTATGCGTGGCAACGGATATGCGTCGATCGCGGCATTCTTCCCGGTATTCGGTGCGTGCGTGATGCATGCGTGCGGGACCCGGGACGCCGACTGGGGCGATGCCAGTGCCGTGGGGCTTACTTCCACGCTCCTGGTGGGCGTGGTCTTCTACGACATTGGCAAATTCCAGTTTTTCGTGCCGTGCATGGTGGTCTTGCTGGCCGTTTTCCTGCTGATGCGTTCGCCGGGCCTGTG
>JAKDNL010000392.1 GCA_030451825.1 Pseudonocardia sp.
TGCCCAGCTCGGCCTACGACGACGCCACCGACCAGTGGACGACGACCTACGGCGCCGGCGCGGGATTGCTCGTGTACGCCGTAGTCCACGAGCGCGAACGACTGATCGTCCTCCGGCTGGCGTGAGCGGATCGGCCTGTACCCGTAGACGATCCGTCAGCGGCACAAGGCTGCGTCAGGGCGTCTCGCGCTCGATGACCTCGTCGGTATCGCGGAGCCCGCTCGCGGCAAGCGCCGGCCCAAGTCCTTTGTCGTGCCGTACGTACTTCGCTACCCGTGCCTCCTCAACTAGGAACTGTGAGGCCACGCGAGCGCGCCCCTGCTCGACGCCGGTGGCGACATCGACCCACCGGGCATCTTGCTCGACGACCACGGTGCCGTCGGCTCCACAGAACCAGCGCAGGGGTACGGCTGAGAAGCCAGCTCGGGTTAGCCACTCGGACAAGATCCGTCGGTCTGTTCGACCGTGACCGCGCGGTCCCAGGATCTCGATCTCCTCGTGCGTCAGCTGCTCGAGGCGAAAGCCATCACCGTGGTTGGCAGCCTCCAGCCACTCCTCCACGACTGCCAAGGATCCGAAGCTCATATCGGGCACCGTAGACGCTCCGGGTGGAAGGGTGATGCCCGAAGAAGGATCGTCCAGCGGGACGCGCCTTGTCCCGGATGCCCTTTTTCTCGACGCCGCCACGACGTCCGCTGGGAATCAGCACACACCGACCCCCTTTACGCGATCATTGATCCTCAGCCCGCGCGGCTCGCTTGCTCGTGTTAGGTGGCCAGGATCGTGATGCTGGTGGCCAGAACCCAGGTCAGGAGCAGACCCCCGGCGATCGGAATGGACCACCCGTTGAGACTGTAGAACCGGGCCGGGTCGGTGGTGGACAAGATCGTGGGCGCCAGCCCGAGGTGGAACACGGCGATGGTGATCGCGAGCCAGCCGAGCCAGGTCGGAGTGAGTTCGGTGGCGAGGAGCGCGGTGCCGGTCACGCTCAGGAACAGGGCGGTGACGACGCGCGCGATCGGACCGTAGATCACCTGGCTGCTCTCGCCGCCGGCTCCCATCCGGGTCGGGTCGATATCGGTGCCGGCGTGCAGGACGGCACCAGCCTCGATTGCGTTGGCGACCAGGGTGAGGACGACGAAGACGAGGGCAGCAGCCAGGCTCACCACCGCCAGCCAGGCATGGGCGCCGGGTGTGCGGTAGATCAGGGTGCTGAGCCCGGTGACGAAGACCAGGAGCGCGGCGCACAGCAGCGTATTGAGCAGTACGCGCACGAGCACGGTACGGGCCGGCGGCGGGTCGGTGGTGATGAAGTACAGGGCGATCACCGGCAGCGTCGCCACGAAGGCGCCGATCCCGGCTACCCCGGTCCACAGCCGCAGACTCGTCTCGACCATCACACCTCCGCCTCGCGGTCAACCCAGACCATTTCGCTTACGCATGAAACTAATAGACTCTGGGAGCATGACCTCTCCGCGCGGTGCTGGCAAGGGGCCCGACCCCGGCGACGAGCCCGAGGTGCCGGTGATGCTGCGCCGCCTGTGGGGCCTGTCTGCCGCGTCCCGACGCGGGCGGCCCGCCGGTCTGCGCCTGGCCGACGTGGTGGCCGCGGGTCTCGTCGTCGCTGACCAGGACGGCCTGCAGGCGGTGACGATGGCGGCGGTCGCCCGCCGGCTTGGGGTCACCGGCATGGCGCTCTACCGGTACGTGGACTCCAAGGAGCAACTGCTGGTGCTCCTGCAAGACGTCGCCGCCGGGCCGCCGCCCGCCATCCCCGCAGGGGTGCCCTGGCGTGAGGGGCTGCGTCGTTGGACGGAGCAGTTGCGCGAGGTCTACCGCTCTCGGCCGTGGCTGGCCAGGATGCCGATCTCCGGTCCGCCCGCCGGCCCCGTTCAGCTCGCCTGGCTAGAAGTCGCCCTCGTCGCCCTGCGTGCCACCGGCTTGCCGGGGCCTCAGAAGATCGGGATAGCGACCCTGCTCAGCGGCTACGTCCGGCAGGACGCGATCCTCGCCCAAGACCTCACCACGGGACGTGGCGGCACCGACCCCGATGAGGCTGTGCGCGCCTACGGGCACCACCTCGCTCAGCTGCTCGACGCCGGACGCTTCCCCGAGCTCACCGCCATCGTGGCCTCGGGGTCGTTCGTCAGCCCGCCCGCGGTGGCGCCCGAGGACCCAGACCACGACTTCCACTTCGGTCTACACCGCATCCTCGACGGCGTGGCGACGCTCATCGACGGACCATGAGCGCGCAAGAGACGCTTCCCGTCTTCGGCGGTACCCGGTGAGCACCCGTCGAATCGCCGCAAGAGGATCGCCTACCGGAACGTGAGGCGCGCTGTGTCGCCGATCGAGATGGTGCCGGTGCGGATGACGTCTGCTTGCAGGCCGAGGACCATGTCGTGGGTGCGGCCGAGGACTTTCAAGGCAGAGAGGGGTCCGGCCGGCACGTCGGCCTGTGCCTGGTCGACCATGATGAGCGGGGCATGCCCGGGCCGAGTCGCAGCGTGACCTGGGGGGGCCGAGAGTGAGCTCGCCGCCGGTCCACGTGTCCTCGATGAAGCCGACGCCCTCCGTCTCCAGGACGATGTTCGCCCGAAGCCGACGGGGGGTCGACCCGGCCGCCCACGATCTGCTCGACGCGGCGGAGCGAGGAGGTGGTGACCAGATGGACGGCGCAATCGTCGTGGTGGCGGATCGTCGTCTCGGGTCGCAGCGCAAGGGCTGATGGAATGCTCGACTGAGGGCTTCGGCCGCAGCCGCCTCCTCGACCGCGGCATTCGTCGTACGCTGGCCACGTCGACGTCGCCGTTGAAGCGACCGGTGAGGCCGCCGAATGCCGGCGCCACAGTTGTGTGCCGCCGCGCCGAAGCGCGGGACAGCGGTTGACCTGCTTTACCGGCCAACTCCGGTCATCGGCGAGTTCGGTGTGGGTTGGTCCGGGCGATCTGGAGTTCGGTTGGCCGCGGCCGCCGCTGCCCAGCCAAGCAGGCCGGCCACCAACCCGAAGCCCAGGTGGAACGCGACGCGCTCGACCGTCCCGACCGACGCGACCGCGAACCAGTACCCGCCACCGATCAAGGTCACTATCGAGCCCACCAGTGCCACGAGATGGATCGGCGCGGCGGCCAGCGCGACCAGCCACCGATGACGGCGCGCGAGGGCCGTGGTGGCCACCGCGTACAGCAGGACCGCCGCAGCTACGTAGCGCACGCTCCCCACCAGGCCGCCCGGCCCGGGCGCGATCCCCAGCACCAGCGTCGCCATCGTTGAAGCGGCCCCGACCGCCACCACGGTCTGCCGGGTGCGCGAGACGAGCGCAACGGTCACCAGCAGCGTCAGCCACACCAAACCCCGATGCCCGGGCAGACCCAGCGGGATCCGCACATCCGCCGACACGACGATCCCAGCCACCGCCAGAACGGGCAGCGCGACCTCGCGGGCGAGCACCCACCCGGCGGCCTCACTCGTCACAGCCGGCAGCGCAATGCTCATCACCGCAGACTAGCCAAGCTGGCTGTATCGCTCAACCGCATCTACGGATTTGAAAACCGGCTGGACTCCTTGAACGCGGAGCGACAACCCGTCTAGATTCTGGTCGTGCGGTTCTCGACGCGGTCCCTGGCCAGCGTGATCCTGGCATGTCTGCTTCTCGCGGTTGGCCTCCTGGCCTGCGCCGGCCCGACCGACCGAGGAGCAGGCAGCGGCGCTGGGAGCGGCACCCAAGACGGCGGTGGCGCCGGTAGCGGTCCCCAGGACGGCGGTGGCGCCGGTAGCGGTCCCCAGGACGGCGGTGGCGACGCGGCCGCCGTCTACCAGGTCGTCGTCCAGCAGGACGGGATGACTCTCGAGCGCTTCGACCTGACCGAGCTGCAGGACCTGCCGCAGGTCGAGATCGTGACGCCGCAGTCACGGGGCGCGCAGATCCAGAACGGCCCGACCGTGCGCGACGTGCTCGACGCTGCCGGCGCCACCGGCCTGACCCAGGTGCGGATCGAAGGGCGCGATCCCGCCCAGACCCTGGCCGGCGCCGAGGTCACCGACCAGGTGATCCTGGACTTCACCCAACGCGACACCGTCAAACTCGCCGGCGCGGAGCTGGACACCGACCGCTGGGTACGCGACGTCAGCACGCTGGTCGTCAACCCATGACCGGCAGCCGTGCGCTGGCCGGCGCAGACCTGCTCATCGGCATCGACGACACCGACGACCTGCACAGCCCCGGAACAGGCCGCCTTGCCCGCTGGCTCATCCACGAATTGACCGAGGCGGGACTCGGAGCACCGGCCGGCGCCACCCGCCACCAACTCCTGCTCGACCGCCGCATCCCCTACACCACACACAACTCCAGCGCCTGCATCGCCTGGCGCAGCCCCGCCGGCGGCCCGGACACCGTGCTGGACAGCGTCATCAAGTTCGCCGGGACGTTCCTCGAACGCGTCTGCCCCCCGGATGCCGACCCCGGTCTCGCGGTGGCCGTTCCCAGCCGGCTGACCGCCACCGCGCCGCTGGTCGATTTCGGTCGCCGGGCCAAGCAGGAGGTCCTGCACACCGGGCAAGCCTGCGAACTCGCCGCGACGCTGAGCGTGCATCTGTCCGGGCACGGCGGCACCCACGACGGGGTCCTCGGTGCGCTCGCCGCGGTCGGGCTGCACCTGTCCGGCAACGATGGTCTCTTCATCACCCTGCCCGGCCTCCACCGGCTCCCGAGCCAGGCCACCATCGACGAGCTGCGGGCACTCGTGCCCATCGACCACGCTCGCGACAGCGAGCATCACCAGCCAGCGCCCGGCGAGACCATCGAGCTGGGAGACTGGGTTCGTCCGGTGCTCCTGGACGGACGCGCGGTCCTGCTCCTCGAGCCACCCCGACACGAGCCCGATGGCCACCGGACCTGGCGCACCGCGCCACGTGCGGTCGTCAAAAACCATTGAACAATTAGGTCGGGTAGCCGGGGGCTGAGATGCCCCCGGCTACCCGACCGAACAATTAAAACCACCCCCGGCCACCGGGGGTGGGAGCTTGCACCGGGCGTCGTCGTTTAAATAGCCCCGACCCAGCTCCTAGAACTGGGACAGTGCCCGACCGCCGACCTTCGTTTCCCCGGGGTTGATCCTCGTCACTGTGTCCCACACAGCGATCGTGTTGCGGGACGCCGCTACGTCGGCGGATCAGCGTCCGGAACGGTCGTCGCGCAGTAGCTCCAGAATCTGACGTTGCGTGTCCTCGATGCCCTCGAGGCGCCCATCGACCCGGTCGAGGCGGTCGCCTTGGAGCCGGATCGCCTGCCTCATCTCCCCGAGTTCTCCGCCATGGGTGCGCTGGACCTCGGCAACTTCGCTGAGCAGCTCGTAGACGTCATCGACGTCGTGTCGCAGCTGTCGCACCACGCGGGCGCCCTCGGGGTCGGACACGGCGGGCAGCCTACCGCGTCGCACCCTGCCCCTGGTTCCACGCAACGATGCCCTACTGGAACACCCATCAGTCATCTCCTTGCTCTCCGCTCGACGCGTCGTACGACGGGTCTTCGGCGATGGAACTGAGGGCTCTGGCATGAGCCTGCAGTCGGGAACGGCCTGACGAGGTGAGGCGTAGCCAGACGCGCCGAGCCGGTCCGGTTCGTTCCCGCCGCGCGATCACCATCTCGATCTGAGACAGCGCTTTGACCTGCTTGGACAGTGACGAGTCGGTCAGGCCGACGCGATCGCGTACGAAGCGGAACTCGACCTCGCCTGCGGGCAGGAGTGTCGCCACGATCCGGAGCCGGGTGGGATCGAGCAGGGCCGGATCCAACTGCGCATCCGACGAATCGCGGCCCGGTCTGTCTTCACTCATGCGCCGCTCGGCTTCGGCGTCATCCTCATCATCAGCAGATATGCCGCAGGACGGGTGACGGCGAGGATCGCGCCGGCAGCGGTGTTCGGGTGGCGCAGGCGGCTTCTGCGCAGGCCGCGGATCAGCAGTCGTTCGGCGACGGTCCACACCGCCAGGGAGGCGATCATCGGCGCCGCTGCCCTGGGGCCCAGGTCGTCGGGGTCGACGCTCACCGGTTGTACCTGCCGCGATCGGCTGTCCAGAAGCCCGATGCCGAGTGTCGTCACCGCGCACAGGATGGAGATGCCTCGCTGAGCTCTGCGGCTGGGCATGTGATCTTTCGCGGCGTAGTCGATGGCGATCAGCGCCGAGTAGGCCAGCACGATCGGCGGGTTGCGGTTCGACTCGGCCGCTACGGCCCGACGGGCTGCCTCGATCTCGCCGAGGGCGGCTGCGGCGTCGTCCCGGCTGGGGTGTGCGCCCATCTCCCACCTCTCTAGTTGCGGTAGAGGCAAGTAGAACAGCTAGTTGCCTGTCAAGCAACTGGGTTGCGGTACGAGCACGCCGCTCGAGGTTGATCGTGGCGGATCTCCGGATCTCCTACCGCACGGCAACGTCCTGTCGCTGTTCTACACAGCGTCAGCGACCTCTACGGCCGCCTCGAGCAGGTGCCCCTCGCGCGGGGAGTTCAGCTTCCCATTCGTCCAAGACGGCGTCCGGCAGTCCCCGTAGCGTGCCGCCGAACCGAAGAGGAGGTAGGACATGTCAGGAACGGAGGGCGCGGTGGGCTACGCGGCGCTGTGGGTGGCCGACCTCGCCCGCGCGGCGGCGTTCTACGCCGACGCCCTGGGCTGGTCCTACACCGAGGTCGCCGAGCAGTACCGG
>JAKDNL010000393.1 GCA_030451825.1 Pseudonocardia sp.
GGGGGCGCGGCAGGAGATCCGTCAGCTTCCGGGGTTTGCCCGGCATCGTTGGGGGCCGCGCCGTTCGGGCCCGCACCATCCCGGGCGCCGTCGTCCGGTGACACCGGAGTGGTCACCTGCTGCTCGGTCGCCTCACCGGACGAGGACTGCCGCTCGGGCATGACGTCGGACTTCCTTTCCGCACAGCCGTCAACATCGCCGGGATCCGGCGAGCTAGAGGTAGAGCCCGGTTCCGTGTTCGCTGCGCTTCGAGGCGACCGCGTGCAGATCTCGCTCGCGCATCACCAGGTACGCCGATCCCTGGACCTCGACCTCGTACTGGTCGTCCGGCGCCAGGAGGACGCGATCGCCGAACTTGACCGTGCGGACGTGCTGCCCCACCCCGGCGACCTCCCCCCACACCAGACGTTTGGCGACCTGCGCGGTTGCCGGGATCACGATTCCCGCCGAGCTGCGCCGTTCGCCGTCCCCGTCCAAAATCTTGATCATGACCCGGTCGTGCAGCATCTGGATCTGGAGTTTGGGGTCCGGCACCGGAGGGATGCTACGACGTTGTCGCGCCCCGCCATGAAGCGCCCAGGGATACCCGGACAAGGGAAAGCCCCGCAGCACGACCAGGTCGGGGGTCCGGCCGTACCACGGGACTCAACTGGGTTTCGCTTCTCGCGTTCCCTCCGTTACCGCCGATCGACAGATTCCCCTCTTTCACTCGTACGGACTAATCTGATCACGCATGGGCCAGCAGATAGCGGCCGAAGTGCGGGACCGTGAACGCGATCTGCCCGCGCTGGGCGGAGAACACCAGGCCCTTCTTCAGCAGGCTGTCCCGCGCGGGTGAGAGCGAGGACGCCTTGCGCTCCAGATGCTCGGCGACCCCCGCGGTCACGACCGGATCGTCCCGGCCCTCGGTCAGCTCGGCCATCGCCCGCAGGTACTCCCGCTCGGCCGGGGTCGCCCGCTCGAACCGGGACCCGAAGAACCCGACGGCGAGTTCGGCCTCGGCCTCCGGCGCCGCCATCGCGACGTCCCTGGCCCCGATCGGGTTGGTCGGCGCCGCGTCCCAGGCCGCCTTGCCGTAGGCCTGGATGAAGTACGGGTACCCGCCGGAGCGTTCGTAGAGGTCGTCGAGCGCGTCCTGGTCGAACGTCGCGTCCTCGCGCTCGGCCGGCGCGAGCAGCGCGAAGTCGGCGTCCTTGCGGTCGAGCCGGTCGATCCGGGAGTAGGTGAACAGCCGCTCCGAGTAGGACTTCGACGCCGAGAGCACCGCGGGCAGGTGCGGCAGCCCCGCGCCGACCACGACCAGCGGCGCGCGCGACTGGGACAGCTCGTGACACGCCGCGCACATCGCGGACACGTCATCCGGGCGCAGGTCCTGCATCTCGTCGATCAGCAGCGCGATGCCCGAGCCGACGTCCGCGGCCAGCGAGGCGACCTCGGTGAACAGCTCGACCAGGTCGATCTCGATGTCACCGGAGTCGGCACGCCCGTTGCGCACCGGTACGTCGATCCCGGGCTGCCAGCGCTCACGCAGCTTCGCCCCGTCCGGCGCCGAGCGCAGGGCGAACGCCTTGAGCACGCCGAGCACCTCGTCGACGCGCTCCGGCGCGCGATGCCGCAGGGCCAGGTCCCGGATCGCACGGTGCAGCGCGGCGGACAGCGGCCGACGCAGATCCGCGTCCGGACGGGCCTCGATCTTCCCGGCCCCCCACCCGGCGTGCATGGCCATCGACCGCAGCTCGCCGAGCAGCACCGTCTTGCCCACCCCGCGCAGCCCGGTCAGCACCAGGCTCCGCTCCGGGCGCCCGCGGGCGACGCGTTCGAGGACGATCTCGAACGCATCCACCTCCCGGTCCCGTCCGGCCAGCTCGGGTGGGCGCTGACCTGCGCCGGGGGCGAACGGGTTGCGCACCGGATCCATGGATCGGACGGTATCGAGCCCTCTCGCGCGATCCGTAGACATCGCGATAGAGCGCTCGGCGTGTCGGGGAGATCCACCCGGGCGGACCAGCGCCGGGCGGGCATCGGATCCTGTGCCACCACCGACCGAGCGTCACGCCCCGGTCGCCCCGGTCGCCCCGGTCGTGGCTCTCGGGCGGCCCGGATCGTCGAGCCGGGCGCTTCGGACGGCTACCGGGCTGCGGCGACGGCCGTCGTTCTGCTTGGCTGGGGCGGTGCCGGACGAACCCGAGATCGTGACCGAGGGCGAGGGCCAGCACGTCCAGCTCGCCGACCGCGCCGAGCTGACCCTGTCCTACGAGGCCGTCGGACCGGACCGGACGACGGCGGTCGCCGAGCTGGGCAGGCGGGTCGCCACGGCGGCCGACGCCCTGGCCGCACCCGGGATCGCCGTGCGGAGCCGGCGGCTGTGGGTGCGCGCCGAGTGGCGGGGCAAGCGTGAGCGCGGCTGCCGGGCCGGCGAGCGGATCGCGCTGACGATCACGGATCTGTCCGTGCTGGAGGACGTGCTGGGCGCGTTACTGCGCTCGGAGCCCGCCCAGGTCGACGGCCCGCACTGGACGCTGGAGAACCCGGCGCCGGCCGCGCGGGAGGCTCAGCGCCACGCCGTCGCCGACGCGCGCGAGCGCGCCGAGGGCTACGCCGACGCGCTCGGGATGCGGCTCGGTGCGCTGCGCCGTCTCACCGACACCGGCCCCGGACGACCGGCGATGATGCGTGCCATGAGTGCCTCCGGCGGCGAGCCGGACGTGCAGGACCTCGGCCTGGAGCCGGAGCCCGTGCGGGTCACCACGAGGTGCACGACGACCTGGTCACTGACCGGCGCGGACGGGCGCTGAGCGGCTCACCCGGCGGACGCGGCTCGGCCGCGACACCCGGTCGAGGGGGCGCCCGATCGTGGACAACGGCACGGCGTGTGACCCGGAGAACCCGGAGTCACACCCGTGTCATCACGATGCGGTGGACCGATCGGCCAGCACTGGCCCGCTCCGTCCCGGCCAGCGACACTCGTTCAGAGCAACGACCGGGTTACGGAACGAAGGAGGACGGCCGTGAGCTACCGACGGGGACGTCACCGCGTGTCCGGTTCCCACCACTCGACGCTGCGGATGCGCCCGACGTCGCGGCGCCGTCGCCGCCTCGACGGGCTGCGGGCACTCCTGAGCGGAGCCCGCACCGCCTGGTGAGTGGTCAGCCGCGGCGCTCGCCCGGCTCGATGACCTCGCCGTCGATGACCTCACCGTCGATGACCGGCCCGCCGTGCACCGCCGGGCGGGGCGACCGCCGGGCGTCGGGCTCGGTGACCGTCTCGCCCTCCACGATCGTCACGCCCTCACGGATCCGCGCGGTCCGCAGATCCGGGGCGGCACGCTCGGCCGCGTTCACCAGCTTCCGACGCGCCAGCGCCCGGGTGGGCGGGAAGACCAGCGCGAGCCCGAGCACGTCGGTGACCAGGCCCGGGACGAACAGCAGCACGCCGCCGAGGGCGACGAGCAGCCCGTCGGTGGCCTCGGTGTGCGCCAGCCGGCCGCGTTGCACCGCGGTGGCCAGCGCCTGCGCGGCCCGCATCCCCTCCCGGCGGGCGAGCAGCAGGCCCAGCACCGACCCGGCCAGCAGCACGAGCAGCGTCGGGCCGACACCGATCCAGGAGCCGAGCGCGATGATCGCGACGACCTCGATCAGGACGTAGAGCAGGACGATCCGCATACTCCTACAACGCACGAGTGCCCGGATTCGCTCCCGCTGCACGCCCCGAACCGCTGCTCCTACCAGGTGAAAGCGACGCCCGGGTCCTCCAGCAGGGCCCCGACGTCGGCCAGGAACCGCGATCCCTGCTCCCCATCGACGAGCCGATGGTCGAACGAGAGGGCCAGCTGACAGACCGTCCGCACGGCCAGCTCCCCGTCCACCACCCACGGCGTCGGCTTGATCGCGCCGACGGCCAGGATCGCCGCCTCGCCCGGGTTGATGATCGGAGTCCCGGTGTCCACCCCGAACACGCCGACGTTGGTGATCGTGAACGTGCCCCCGACCAGGTCCGCGGGCGGTGTCTTCCCGCTGCGCGCAGTCTCGGTCAACGCGCCCAGTGCCGCCGCCATCTCGTGCAGGCCGAGCAGGTCGGCGTCGCGGACCTTGGGCACTATCAGCCCGCGCGGGGTCGCCGCGGCGATCCCGAGCTGTACCCGGTCGTGGAAGACGATCTCGCCCGCCGGCTCGTCCCAGGTCGCGTTGACCTCGGGGGTGCGGGCCGCGGCCAGGCAGACCGCCTTCGCGACGAATGCGAGCGGGGTCAGCTTGACGTCGGCGAAGTCGCGCCGCGCGCGCATCCGCTCGCGCAGGCCCATCGTCTCGGTGACGTCGACGGCCAGGAACTCGGTGACGTGCGGCGCGGTGAACGCGCTGGACACCATCGCCGCGGCGGTCGCCTTACGAACGCCGCGGATCGGCTCCCGCCGGGTGCCTCCGACGGACGGTTGACGCGCGGTCCCCGCGAGACCGGACGCCGCACCGCCCACGCCGGCCGCGCTCGTATCGGGCGCGGCGCCGCCTCCGGCCACACCGGCCGGTGTGCTGCCCGCGGCCGCACCCCGGCGCGTCCCGCCGGGCGCGGCCGCATCGGAAACGGCCGAGGCCGCGCCTTCGACGTCGGCGCGGGTGATCCGCCCGTTCGGCCCCGAGCCGCGCAGCGCGTACAGGTCGACACCGGTGTCCCTGGCCAGCTTGCGCACCGGGGGAGGGGCGAGCGGCACCGTCCCGGCGCGCGGGCCGGTCCCGCTCGCGGTCGTCGTCCGGCCCGTCGCGGGCACGGGATCCGGCGGGGCCGGCGGGTTCGGTGAGTTCGGCGAGGCAGGCGGGTTCGGCGGGACAGGCGGGGCCGCTCCCGATCCGGCCGGGAGGTTCTCGTCGGATCCGGACGGAGCGGCACCGGACGGGTCGGACGCCCCGGTGCCGGAGCGTCGTGGACGCCGGGTCGCGGTGCCCTGGCGGGGCCCGTACCCGACCAGCGTCGCGATCCGGCCGTCCTTGCCCGCCTCGCCGATCTTCGCCCCGTCCTCCTGCTCAACCTCACCCGCGGCGCTGCCCGTGACCGCCGTGGACGGCGCAGGCGAGCCGGCCGTCTCGATCGAGATGATCGGCGCGCCCACCTCGACGGTCTGCCCGGCCTCGACCAGCAGCTCACCGACCGTCCCCGCGTACGGCGAGGGCAGCTCGACGACCGCTTTCGCCGTCTCGATCTCCACCAGCACCTGGTTGACGGTCACCTCCGCGCCCGGCGCGACCCGCCAGCCGACGATCTCGGCCTCGGTCAGCCCCTCGCCCACGTCCGGCAGCCGGAACACCTCGCGCATCCCCGTCACCACGCCATCGAGCGGTCGACGGCGTCGAGCACGCGGTCCAGGTCCGGCAGGAAGTCGTCCTCGAGCCGCGACGGGGGGTAGGGGGTGTCGAACCCGGTCACCCGCAGCACCGGGGCCTCCAGCGAGAAGAAACAGTCCTGCTGCACCCGGGCCGCCACCTCGGCGGACACCGACGACTCGCCGGGTGCCTCGGAGACGACGATCAGGCGTCCGGTGCGGCGCACCGATTCGGCGACCGGCCCGAGGTCGAGTGGGGACAGCGTGCGCAGATCGATCACCTCGATGTCGTGGCCGTCCTCGACGGCGGCGGTGGCGGCGTCCAGGCAGGTCCGCACCATCGGCCCGTAGGTCGCGACCGTGATCGCCGATCCCGGCCGCACGACCCGCGAGGAGTGCAGCGGCGGCGCGGCGGCGAGGTCGGTGGTCACCTCGGCCTTCTCCCAGTACCGGCGCTTGGGCTCGAAGAAGATCACCGGGTCGTCCGAGAGAATCGCCTGCTGGATCATCGCGTGCGCGTCGGCGGCGTTCGAGCATGCCACCACCTTCAGGCCCGCGACGTGCGCGAACAGCGACTCCGGGGACTCGCTGTGGTGCTCGACGGCACCGATCCCGCCGCCGAACGGGATCCGCACGACGACCGGCATCGGCACCCGGCCCTGCGAGCGGTAGCGCAGCTTGGCCAGCTGGGACACGATCTGGTCGTAGCCGGGGAACACGAACCCGTCGAACTGGATCTCGCAGACCGGCCGGAAGCCGCGCACGGCGAGCCCGACCGCGGCGCCGATGATCCCGGACTCGGACAGCGGCGTGTCCAGCACGCGCTGCTCGCCGAAGTCCTTCTGCAGCCCGTCGGTGATCCGGAAGACGCCGCCGAGCCGGCCGACGTCCTCGCCCATGATCAGGACCTTGGGGTCGCGCTCCATCGCCGCCCGCAAGCCGTCGTTGAGGGCCTTCGCCATGGTCGTCGTCGCCATCAGCTCGCCCCGTCCGCAAACGACGCGTGGTAGGCCAGGTACTCCTCGCGCTGCGCCTCGACCTGGGGCGAGGGCTCCGCGTAGACCTCGGAGAAGATCCGTTCCGGGCCGGGGTCGGGCATCGCGCGGCAGTACTCGCGCAGCCGCACCGCGAGCGCATCGGACTCGGCCTCGACGTCGTCGAAGAAGTCCTGGGCGACGTCGAGCGAGCGGACCAGGTTCACCCGCACCCGCTCGATCGGGTCCTTGAGCTTCCACAGCTCCAGCTCATCGGCGAGGCGGTAGCGGGTGGGGTCGTCGGAGGTGGTGTGCGCGTCCATCCGGTAGGTGAACGCCTCGATCAGGACGGGTCCGTTGCCGGTGCGGCACTCCTCGAGCGCCCAGCGGGTGACGGCCAGGCAGGCCA
>JAKDNL010000954.1 GCA_030451825.1 Pseudonocardia sp.
AAGCCCGCCGAGGACAAGCCGGCCGAGGAGCAGACCGGGCCCGACGAGTCGGGTGCGCAGCCCCGCGATCCGGAGGCCGGTGGGGCGGAACCGGCCGCGTCCGGTGGCGACACCGCGGCGGGCACGGCGACCTGGGACAAGTTGGCCGAGTGTGAGAGTTCCGGGGATTGGTCGACCGACACCGGCAACGGCTACTCCGGTGGGCTGCAGTTCGATCGGGCGACCTGGGAGGCCTTCGGCGGGCAGGGTGACCCGGCGCAGGCCAGCAAGGACGAGCAGATCGCGGTCGCGGAGAGGGTCCAGGCCGAGCAGGGCTGGAACGCCTGGCCGGCCTGTTCCGAAAAGTTGGGGCTCTGAGCTGCGTGAGCCCGTCCTGGATCAGCGTGTGGCCGGTCGCCGCGGTGCTCGCCGCGGCGGTGGTGATCGCGCTGCCCGCCGAGTCCCCAGCCGAACCGCGGGGACCGGTGTCGGGGTTCGGGTCGGCCACCGAGAGGGGTGTGGCCGACCCGATCGCCCAGGCCACGACACCGGGGGCGCCGGCACCGGGTCCGGGTCAGGCCGAGCCGGTGGTGGGCGGGTTGTCCTCGTCCTCGGTCGGGGTGCTGGTCGTTGACGGCGGCCGGCACCAGTGCACGGCCTCGGTGGTGGCGTCGCGCTCGCAGCGGTTGGTCGCGACCGCGGCGCACTGTGTGTGGCTCGAGGGCGCGTGGCGGGTCGAGGGCGCCTACTTCATCCCGGGCTATGCGTCCGGGGAGGAGCCCTACGGGCGGTGGCCCGTCGAGACTGCGTGGGTGCCGAAGGCCTGGCAGCAGGCCCGGTCGCCGATCACCGACGTCGCGGCGGAGACCGACTTCGCCTTCGCCAGCCTCGCCCCGGTGCAGGGCCGCCGGGCTGAGGAGGTCCTGGGCGCGCAGGGCATCCGGTTCTCCACTCCGGACCGCTTCGATGTGGCTGCCTTGGGTTATCCGGCGGTCGGTCGCTACGACGGGCAGTCGCTGCAGGCCTGCGAGGGCGGGGCCCGCACCGAGGACTTCGCCGGCGCGGGGCGGGACGAGATCGCGGGGCAGGTGCTGGTGATGGCCTGCGACATGACCGAGGGCGCGTCCGGGGGGCCGTGGCTGAGCGGGCCGGACCCGGCCAGCGGGCGCGGGCAGGTCATCGGGGTCATCAGCGGCGGCGACGACGCCGATCTGGTGTCGCCGAAGTTCGGGCCCGAGGCCCGCCAGCTCTACGACACCGCCGACACTGCCGCCGCGGCGGCTGGGAGCGCCGCATGAGCTCAGCAGCCCACACCGCACCGAGACCGCCGGGGCACGGAAGAACGGCCACGAGCACGAGGTCACGCACCGATCGAGGAGGTCGTCACCGGTGACCGCAGCCGAGCAGTACACGCCGGGTCCGGCGCGCACGCCGCACGAGCTCAACCACGTGCTCGGGACCGCGGCGCGCTCGCGTGCCCCGCATCTGGGTCCGGCCGACAACGAGGCGGTCGTCAACGCCGCCGCGGCGGCCGCGGCCGCCCCCCCCCCCCCCCCCCGCCCGGGGGGGGGGGGGGCCCCGCGCGGGGCGGCCACCGCCCACCCCTACGCACTCG
>JAKDNL010000394.1 GCA_030451825.1 Pseudonocardia sp.
GGGGGGGGGGGCGCGGGGGTCAGGGCCGCGGGGGGCCACCCCGCGACGATCAGCCGCTGGCCGACTGGAACTTGGACACCGCCGCGTCGAGCGCGGCGAGCGCCTCGCCCTGCTTGGCGAAGTCACCGCCCTGCTGGGCGGCCTTGAGCTCGTCGAGCGCCGACCGGATCTCGTTGGCCGCCGACACCTGGGCCTCGCTCGCCTCCCCCGGAGCGGCCGGCGCGGCCGGTGTCGCGGGCGCCGCCGGGGCCGGCGTCGTTCCGGCCGCGGCCGCTCCCGCCCCCGCACCGAAGATCTGGTCCAGCGCCTTGGGCAGGCTCGCGTCGTAGCCGACCCGGCCACCGTAGCTGACCAGCACGCGCGCAAGCTGCGGGTAGGACGCATCCTGTCCGGCCCGTTCGATGTAGACGGGCTCGACGAACAGCAGTCCTCCGGCCACGGGCAACGTCAGCAGGTTCCCGTAGTCGATCGTGGTCTGGTTCTGTCGGAGCAGGTTGAGCTCCCGGGACACCTGTGGTGAGCCGAGGAACTGGGCCTGGACCTGCTGCGGGCCGAGCGTCTGGGTGTCGCTGGGCAGCTGCAGCACCGTGATCTTGCCGTAGTTCTTCGGATCGGAGTCCACCGACATGTAGGACGCCAGGAACTGCCGTTGCAGGCTGACGAGCGCGCTGGTCAGCTGGAACGTCGCACCCGGCTCGCCGCCGGGGAGCCCGGCGAGTACGTAGTAGGGCGGCTGGGCGTCCTGTGAGGCGCCCGTGTTGCCCTGCACCGTCGGGTCCGACGGCACGTCCCAGAACGACACGGTGGAGAAGAACTCCGCCGGGTTGTCGACGTGGTACCGGGTCATCAGCTCGCGCTGGACCTTGAACTGGTCCTCCGGATAGCGCAGGTGCGACTGCAGCGACGGCGAGATCGCCGACTTGGGCAGCACCGTGCCCGGGAACGCCTTCTCCCAGGTCTGCAGCACCGGGTCGGTCTCGTCGAAGGCGTATAGCTTGATCGTGCCGTCGTAGGCGTCGACCGTGGCCTTCACCGAGTTGCGCAGGTAGCTGATGTTCTCGTCGGGCAGCTGCTGGCCCTGCGCGCCGAGCCGGCTGTCGGCGGTCGCCTCGCCCAGCGGGACCTGCTCGGCGTAGGGGTAGTTCTGCAGCGTCGTGTAGCCGTCCACGATCCACTTGATACGCCCGTCGACGACGGCCGGGTACGGATCGTTGTCGGTGGTGAGCCAGGGTGCGACGTCCTTCACCCGCTGCGCCGGGTCGCGGTTGTAGAGGATCTTCGAGTTCTCGTTGATCGAGCTGTTGAACAGGATGTTGCGCTCGCCGTAGGCCAGCGCGAACGCCATCCGGTTGCCCAGACCCCCGATCGGCACGCCGCCGGCGCCGTCGTAGGTGAACTGCTGGGTGTCCGAGTCGTACTCGCGGGGGGCGTCGCCCGAGTCCGCCCGCCCGACGATCGAGTACTCGTTGTTGAGCAGTTCCCCGTAGTAGATCCGGGGCTGGCGCACCGGGATCGCACCCTGCTGCTGGGTGTCGCTGACGGTGAACTTCGGCAGGCCGCCCTGGCCGCCGGTGTCCTCCAGCGCCGCGTTGACCTGGTTGGCCGGCGCGGCGACGAAACCGTTGCCGTGGGTGTAGACGAGGTGCTTGTTGATCCAGTCGGTCTGGTTGCCGACCAGCGCGCTCTGGTCCAGCTCGCGCGCCGCCACTATGTAGTCCTGGGTCCGTCCGTCGACCGTGTAGCGGTCGATGTCCAGCGGGTCCTGGAAGCCGTAGAAGTTGCGTCGCTGCTGGAGCTGGGTGAACGTCTTGCTCAGCTTGCCCGGGTCCAGCAGCCGGATGTTCGGGATCGTGGCGGTGTCCGAGCGCACCTGGGCCGGGGTCGCCGTCGAGGTCCCGCTGTAGGGCTTGATCTCGACCTTGTCCGGGGTCAGCCCGAACGCCGCCCGGGTCGCGTCGATGTTGCGCTGGATCGACGGGGCCTCGCGCTCGTTCGCGTTCGGCGCCACCACGAACTGCTGCAGCACCGCGGGCCAGGCTGCGCCGACCAGGATGGAAGAGATCACGAGCATCACCAGCGCGACGGCCGGGATCTGCAGGTTGCGCCGGAAGACCGCGGCGAAGAAGGCGGCCGCACAGATCACCGAGATGATCAGCAGGATGATCTTCGCGGGGAGAACGGCGTTGAGGTCGGTATAGGTCGCACCGGTGAAGTTCGCGTTGCGCTGGGAGTACAGCAGGTCGTACCGGTCGAACCAGTAGCCGACGGCCTTGAACAGCACGAACACCCCGGCCAGCACGGCCAGCTGGGCACGCGCGGCGGACGAGACCTGCCCGGCGCGGCCGGTGAGCCGGATGCCGCCGAACAGGTAGTGCGTGATCAGCGCCACGATGAAGCAGATCGCCACCGAGACGAACAACCAGGTCAGCACGAGCCGCAGGAACGGCAGCGTGAACGCGTAGAACGAGATGTCGTTGCCGAACTCCGGGTCCACCTTGTTGAACGGTGTGGCGTGCAGGAACATCTGCACCGTCTGCCAGTCGCCCTGCCCGGCCAGCCCGGCGATCACGCCGATCACGACCGGGACGCCGACCGCGAACAGCCGCAGGCGCTGGATGACCACGGTGCGGTACCGGGCCACCGGGTCCTCCGGGCCGGAGACCGGCACGAAGACCGGGCGGAACCGGTAGGCGATCCACAGCGTCAGGGCGACGAGGCCACCGACGAGCAGGGCGATCACCAGGAACTGCACGACCTGGGTGAACAGCCGGGTGGTCAGGACGTTGCGGAAGCCGACCTCGCCGAACCACAGCCAGTCCACATAGAAGTTGACCAGCCGGGAACCACCCAGCAGAAGAACCACCAGGACACCCGCGGAAATCAGCAGGATCCGGGTACGCCGGGACAGCGACGGCGCTCCTACGGGGGGCCGCATGGACACGGTCACGCTCCAGTACTTCGGGAATCAGGAGCGGGCGACCGGCCGGCGGGGAGCGACGGCGCGGTTGTCCCACTGTGTCGACAACTCTACGGAGAACGCGTGAGTTCCCGGTTGAATCCCCCGCATTCGGGTTCGGGTGTGGGGAGCGTGCGCCCGTCCGGGTGAGGACGCCGTAGGGTGCGGTCGTGAGCGCTCGATCTTCGTCGTGGATGACGGCGCTCCTGTTGCTGCTGGGAATCGCCGTCGTCGGGTCCGTCGTACCGGCCCCGGTGGTCTCGCTCGGGCCCGGGCCGACGTTCGACACGCTCGGTGCCGTCGAGGGCAGGCCGGTGGTCTCCGCCGACGGCCTGCCCAACTTCCCGACGTCCGGGCACCTGAACATGACCACGGTCGGGGTCACCGACCGGATCACCGCCTTCCAGGCCCTGGGCCTGTGGTTCTCCAGCGACCACCAGCTCGTCCCGCGCTCGACGCTGTACCCGCCGAACCTCTCCGACCAGCAGGTCAGCACGGAGAACCAGCTGGAGTTCGACAGCTCGGTGGCCAACGCCGAGGCCGCGGCGCTGACGTTCCTGAAGATGCCGACCCGGGTCACCGTCGGCACGCTCACCGCCGATTCTCCGTCGTCCGGGGTGCTGGCCGAGGGCGACCAGATCGTCGCCGTCGCCGGCAGTCCGATCTCCTCGGTCCCGATGCTCCTGGAGACGCTGCGGGCGGCCCGGCCGGGCGCGCCGCTGGCGATGCGGATCAAGCGGGGCGACGACCCGGTGCGCGACGTGACCGTCACCCCGGGCGCCTACCCCGGGGACCCGGCGCGGGCGTTCCTCGGTATCACCCCCGCCACCGCGCCCGCCGACGGCGACCGGCTCTCGATCACCCTGGGCGACGTGGGCGGCCCGTCGGCCGGGCTCATGTTCACCCTCGCCCTGATCGACAAGCTCACCCCGGGCGAGCTCACCGGCGGCCGCTTCATCGCCGGCACCGGGACCATCACCCCGGAGGGCACCGTCGGCCCGATCAGCGGCATCCGGTTCAAGATGCTCAAGGCCTCCGAGGTCGGGGCCCAGACGTTCCTGGTGCCCGCGGACAACTGCGTCGAGGCCGCCGCCGACGCCCCGGACGGGCTGCAGCTCGCCCGCGTCGGCACGGTCGGCGACGCCGTGACGGCCCTGGACACGATCCGGGCCGGGGGCACCCCGCGGGGCTGTTCCTGACCCGTCGCCGACGGCGTCACGTCTGCGGTCACCGACAGCGTCACGCTCTGGGCGAACAGGTCCTTACCAGCGCCGGAGCGCACCCGCACGCACCTGGCCTCCCGCGTACGGTGGACGCCATGAGTGATACCCCCTTCGGCTTCGGTCCCGCCGACCGCGACCGTGACCGCGACGACCGCCGGCGCGAGTCCGGGGATGCCTCCGCAGGGGACACCGGCAGCGGCAGTGACACCGGCGGGGGCGACCAGGGAGAGGGCCCGCAGGACCCGTTCGGCTTCGGCAAGCTCCCGCCGGGAGCAAGCGACCCGGCCGGCGGGTTCGGTGCGTTCCCCGGGATGCCGGGCATGCCCGGGATGCCGGGTGCCGGCGGCCCCGGCGGGTTCGACGTGAGCCAGCTCGGGCAGATGCTCAGCCAGCTCGGGCAGATGCTCAGCCACGCCGGGACCAGCGGTGACGGTGGGCCGGTCAACTACGACCTGGCCGCGCAGATGGCGACCCAGCAGCTCGCCCAGACCACCTCGTCGCTGACCGACGAGCAGCGCAAGGCCGTCGCCGAGTCGTTCAAGCTGGCCGAGATGTGGCTGGACCCGGCGACCGAGTTCCCGGCCGGC
Source organism: Pseudonocardia sp. (assembly GCA_030451825.1). Taxonomy (GTDB): domain Bacteria; phylum Actinomycetota; class Actinomycetes; order Mycobacteriales; family Pseudonocardiaceae; genus Pseudonocardia. The sequence continues at coordinate 4,767 of JAKDNL010000394.1, forward strand.
GCGACCGAGGTCGTGGCCTGGACGGCCACCGACTGGGTCAAGGCGGGCATGCCGACCTGGAAGCGGATGTGCGACCCGGTCGCCCGCCGGATCTCCGGTGCCTGGGTGGAGGGGCTGCCCGAGGAGGTTCGCTCGCAGGCCGGCCCGATGCTGGGGATGATCGGGCAGATGGGCGGCCTGGCGTTCGGCACCCAGCTCGGCCAGGGCCTGGCCCAGCTCGCGTCCGAGGTCCTCAGCTCCACCGAGCTGGGCATCCCGATCGGGCCCGACCGCACCGCGGCGCTGCTGCCCGAGTCCATCGCGACGTTCACCGCGGGGCTCGACCTGCCGGCCGGCGAGGTCATGCTCTACCTGGCCGCCCGCGAGGCCGCCCACCAGCGTCTGTTCTCGCACGTCGGCTGGCTCAAGGAGCGGCTGCTCGGCACCGTCGAGGAGTACGCCCGCGGCATCACCGTGGACACCTCGCGGATCGAGGAACTGGCCCGCAACATCGACCCGTCCAACCCCGCCTCGATCCAGGAGGCCATGTCCTCGGGCATGTTCGAGCCGGAGGACACCCCGGAGCAGAAGGCGGCCCTCGCACGGCTGGAGACGCTGCTCGCCCTGATCGAGGGCTGGGTGGACTCCGTGGTGGCCGAGGCCGTCGGCGAGCGGCTCCCCGGTGCCGAGGCGATGCGCGAGACCATGCGCCGCCGTCGCGCCTCCGGCGGGCCGGCCGAGCAGGCCTTCGCCACGATCGTCGGGCTGGAGCTGCGCCCACGCAGGCTGCGCGCCGCCGCGGAGCTGTGGCACCTGCTGAGCCAGGAGCACGGCTCCGCCGGCCGCGACGCCGTGTGGGCACACCCGGACCTGATCCCGAGCGCCGACGACCTGGAGGACCCGGCCGCGTTCGTGCGCCGCTCCCTCGAGACCGGCGACCCGATCGCGGAGCTGGAGAAGCAGATGCGGGCCGACGCGGAGGCGGCCGGCGACCCGTCCACCGGTGACGAGCCGAAGCGCAACGACGACGGTCCCTCGGGCACCACGGGCACGTCGACGAGCTGATCCCGGTCACCCGGGGCGTCTCGCAGCGCAGACGTTCGTTCCGCAGGCCTGTCTCGGGAGCTCAGCCCGCGGCGACCGCGTCCGGTTCGTCGTCGGCCACGTCTGCCACGTCGGCCACATCTGCCACGTCGTCGGCGCCGTCGCCGTCCACCCCGATCATCCCGAGAGCCGCGGCGGCGCTGAGGCCCTCCAGGTAGCCGATCGCCCGCTCGGCCTTCGGGTAGCGGTGCACCCAGGCCCAGAACGTGTCGTCGTGCGCAGCGGAGAGCAGGTGCGCGAGCTCGTGGACGAGCACGTAGTCCACGACCCAGCCAGGGAGGTCGCGCAGCCGCTCGCTGACCCGGATCGTGCCGTCGTCAGGGGTGCAGGACGCCCAGCGGGTGCGCATCGGCGCCACCCAGCGGACCGACACCGGACGGGCGCGGCCCTCCAGATAGCGGGTGGACAGCTCGGTGCCACGGCGGAACAACGCGTCGTCGCCGCGACGGCCCGGGGATCGGCGTTTGCGCTCGCTGCGCTCCAGGCGCCGGACCATCTCGGCGACCCAGTCGTGTTCCTCGCGCTCGCTCATCCATCCGGGAATGAACACGATGACGGTGTCGCCTTCGCGCCGGGCACTGACCATCCGGCGGCGTCGTGCACTTCGGCGGACCTCGACGACCGGGGTGCTGCCCATGCCATCAGGGTAGGCCCGCCGCCGCCCCGCCGCCCTCCCCCGGGGTGCGGCGGGAACCGTGCGCCGCGGCACCGGCTGTGCGCGGGCCTGCTGTCCGGCCCCGGCCGGCCGGCCGGGGCCGGGCGGAGGCGGATCGCACGGGCCGCGGGAGCTGTGCGGATGCGAACGGGGAGCCCGGACCCGCCGGGGGGGTTCGCTCCGCC
>JAKDNL010000955.1 GCA_030451825.1 Pseudonocardia sp.
GCGGTCCCCACGTCCGAGGAGGAGATCGACGCGCTGCGCCACGAGATCGACCGCCTGGACGCCGAGATCCTGCAGGCCATCCAGCGCCGTACCGCGGTCTCGAAACGGGTCGGCGCGACCCGGATGGCCGCCGGCGGACCGCGGATCGTCTACAGCCGTGAGATGGCCGTACTGAACCGCTTCGCAGAGCTCGGTCCCGAGGGCCGCGAGCTGGCGCTGATGCTGCTGCGCCTGGGACGGGGACGGCTCGGCGGGCGCTGACACCCCGCGGTGATCCACTTCCCGACCTGCGGGGCCGGGTCGTGGCACTCTTGCCGTATGGGAATCATCACCGCACTGATCGCGCTGGCCGGGCTACTGGCCGCGCTCGGACACGTCGGCTATCTCGCCATGCTGCAGAACGCAGCCAGCAAGCGGGGCCAATCGGGCGGCGAGGTCGCCACCTACACCAAGAGTCGGTGGCCGGTCGCCGGCGGCGCCGCCGGGGTCTCGCTGATCGGACTGCTGATCGTGATGGGCAGCGGTTCCTTCGGGGGAGACCTGATCGGCCTCGTCCTCGCCGTCGGCGGCGGCGTCGTGGGCTACCGGGGCCTGCAGACCGAGCGCAATCGTTACCCCAGCAGCTGAGGGTCCGGTCGCGCTGCGTGGTCGACCGCCCACTCGGAGCAGCAGGGAGCAACCGCGTCCGGGGCCCGGAAGGTACGACCGCTCACCGATTGGCCGGATCCGCACGCCGGCGCCGTCGCGCATCGGGTGCCGGCGACACGACCTGGGCCTTTGTCTTCGGGGGTGCCGCGCAGGGTTGCCTGTGCGGTCAACGAGAGCGATCAGCGGTCGGATGCGGCCGACGAGCGGAATTCACCCTCTCGGGGGACGCGCGGCGAGCGGGTCACCTCCGCTTGGTGATCGCCGCTGGGTCCGGTAGACCTTCTCGGGTCCAGTTCACCCGAAGGAGGAACAACGGTCGTGCCCGAGTTTCCCGCCGGATCCCCGCTCCCCAGCGACACCGGATCCGGACGCAGTGAGCCGCTGACCGTCGCGCAGCTCGTCGCCCGTCAGTCCGACGGCGCGGCCTCCGTCGCCACCGTGCACACCCCGGTGGCCCGCGAGACCGGGTCGCAGCCCGCCGCGACCGACATCGTCTCCGTCGGGTCGCTGCTGCGCCGGGAGGGTCGCGCCCCGCACGCCCAGGACCGCCCGATGCAGCCGCGCGCCGCGCGCCAGGCCGAGATTCCCCCCGTGTGGCCGGCCCGTCCCGCCTCCGGTCGCCGCCGCGCCGCCGCCATCGCCGGCGCCCTGGTCGCCGCCGGCTCGGTCCTCGGCGCCGCGATGTACAACGGCGCCGCCTCGCACAGCTCGGAGGCCCAGGCGGCCGCCGATGGCCTGTTCCCGGGCCTCGGCCTGCCGACCGGCCCCGCCGCCCCGTCGACGCTGCCGGCGAGCTACCTGCCGGCCACGGTCGCCCTGTCCAGTCCGCTGCCGGCGGGGTCGGTGGCGCAGCCCGGGGCCACCGACTGGATGCGTGCGGCGTTCCCGTAGAGCGCCGCACCGGACTCCGCGGCCACCGGGATGCTCGGCACCGCGACGACGA
>JAKDNL010000395.1 GCA_030451825.1 Pseudonocardia sp.
GACGACGCGCCGCATCACCCACTCATGATCGAAATAGCCCGGAAAGTCCCGCTAGACCTCACCCCGAGGTCCCATCAACGGGGCCGAACCCGTGAAGATGCCGGGGCCAAAACCTTTGACGATGCCCGTGCGGTCCTTGGCGAGAAGTTCGCGCCGCGAGCCGACCCGCCGGCGGCGGCGCCTTGGACCACGTTCTCGCAGCTCTGCTGGTCGACGCCAGGCGCAGGTGCCGGCCGCCCGCGGTGATCACTGCAGATCGGTCCGCTTCCAACGCGGTACGCCCGGACCCCCGACCGATCCGGCGCCCGGTCACTGACCACCCGTACACAATGCGCGACCCAGTATGCGGATGAAGTGGCCACAGTTGAATGGTTGATTCTGGATCCGGGAGTTGCGCGACTCGCTCAGCAAGCAGCTCGCCGCCGTCCGCGAGGGTCGGACCATCACGGTGACCGATCATGGACACCCGATCGCCCGGCTGGTCCCGGTCGACGCACCGACGCGCCTGGAGCAGTTGCGTGCCGACGGTCGGGTCCGGCCGGCTCAGCGGCGGAAGCGACCCGCGCCGGATCCGGTACCCGTCGACGGGGCCGTCGGCGACCTGGTGGCGAACCAGCGTCGGTGATCGGCTATCTCGACACCTCGGCGTTCGTCCCGTTACTCCTGGGAGAACCCACGAGCCCCGCATGCGACGACGAGCTGGTCCGGGCCGCGGCTGACCTCGCCCGTACACGGGGCCCACGCGGCTACGACGCGCTCCACTGCGCCGCCGCACCCACGTTGGCCGACGACGATCTCGTCGCCGCCGCGGGCGATCGGGTGTTGCTGCGGGCGTGGCGGAACGTCGGTGTCGCAACCTACGACACGTCGGAACAGTGATCGTCTCCAGGTCCCGGCGCCCGGCCGGAGCCGAGGAGCCGGATCGGCAACTCGTGCGCTGCCTCGCTCAGGCTGGGGCCGTACCAGGTCAGTAACCGCCCGCTGACCAGCGCGGACGGGGCGTCGAACGTCTCCGGGCCGTCGTCGGCGGTGAACAGGTAGGGCTCGTCGGGCAGCACGACCAGGTCGTGCTCCGGAAGGTCCGACGGGTCGAACCTCGGGTAGCGATCCGGGTCGTCCCCCAGGACGTTGTCGATCCCCAGGCGGTCCAGGATCGCGCCGGTGAACGTGTCCGAGCCGACCGCCATCCACGGTTTGCGCCAGATCGGGACGACGGCTCGGCGGCGCGGCCGCGCGGGCGTCACGGCGGCCCAGAGGTCACGGGCCTCGCGCAGCCACCCCGGCTCGTCGAGGTGGCAGGCGGCGAGCATCCGGGTCAGTGAGTCGAACGAGCCGTCGACGTCACGGATGTCGGTGACGTAGACGGCCAGGCCCGCGGCGCGCAGCGCATCGAGATCGGGGAGCCGGTTCTCCTCCTGGTTCGCCAGCACGATGTCCGGTTCCAGCGCGACGATCGCGTCGACGTCCGGGTTCTTCGTGCCGCGGATCCTGGTGACGTCCAGGTCGGCCGGATGGGTGCACCAGTCGGTCGCGCCGACGAGAAGGCCGGGCTGGGTCGCGGCGACCGCCTCGGTCAACGAGGGGACCAGCGAGACCACCCGCCGGACGGTCGCCGGGACCCCCACCTCGCGCTTCTCGTCGTCGATCACCGGAGCCATGGCTCGACGGTATCCGGCGGGGTGAGCAGGTGTGGCGCGCGGGCGGTGACGAACGCGCGCAGCTCCCGGACCGGTGGGGTCGGGCGGTCGTCGCGCGGATACACCATGCCCAGGGTGCGGACCGTCCGCGGCGCGGCGACCGGCAGTTGCACGACCCCGGGGACGTCCGGCGCCAGCGGCAGCAGTGCGACGCCCAGGCCCGCCCCGACCAGGCCGCGCAGGGTGGCCGCGTCGCCGCCCTCGAACGCGATCCGCGGGCCGAACCCGGCCTGGCGACACCAGGCATCGACGGTCCCACGCAGCCCGTAGCCGGGGGCGAAACCGACGAACGGCTCGTCGGCGGCCTCGGCCAGGTCGACGGTGCCGTCGCGGCGGTCCAGGCGGTGCCCGGCCGGGACGGCGAGACGCAACTCCTCGTCGGCGAGCGCGAGAGCGGTCAGCCCCGGCTCGTCCGGCAGGGGTGAGGTGAGCGCGAGGTCGGCGACGCCCTCGCGGACCCGGTCGAGCAGCATCTCGTGCCGGCCCTGCACCAGCTCGATCCGGATGCCGGGGTGGGTGTCGCGGAACCCGCGCAGCAGCCGCGGGACGGCCTCGGTGCCCAGCGTGCTCAGAAAGGCCAGCGTGACCCGGCCGTGTGTCCGGTCGGCGTCGCCGGCCAGCTCGTCGGCCGCGGCGGTGAGCTCGGTCAGCGCGGCCTCGGCGCGGCGCAGCAGGGAGCGCCCGGCCGGGGTGAGCCGCAGCGTGCGGCCGGTGCGGGTGAACAACGCGACGCCGAGATCGGCCTCCAGCCGCGCGATCGCCCGGCTCAGCGTGGGTTGCGGGACGCCGATCCGTTCCGCGGCCCGGGTCATGTGCTCGGTCCGCGCGACGGCCACGAACTGCGTCAGCCGCGGCGCGAGAACGTCATGCATTTGTGCATCGTAAACGACTCGAACATGTATTGGACGCATGAGTGACTCGGGTCGTACGGTCATACGCAATGACAACGACCGAGCGCTCCGCCGCCTCCACCGGCGCCGCGCCGCACGAGCGCGGGACGCCCGGGTTCCGGCGTCTCGGCGCGGCGCTGTGGTGCTCGGGACTGGCGACGTTCGTGCTGGTCTACAGCGTGCAGGGGCTGCTTCCGACGTTGTCGCAGCAGTTCGGCGTGTCCTCCTCGGTGACCAGCCTGGTGCTCTCGGCCACGACCGGGACGCTCGCGCTGGCGGTGCTGCCGCTCTCGGCGCTGCTCGAGTCCTGGGGACGGGCCCGGGTGATGACCTGGGCCCTCGGCATCTCCGCCGCCCTGGCGATGCTGGCCCCGCTCGCTCCGACGTTCGGTGCGCTGGTCGCGGTCCGGGCGCTGCAGGGGATCACGCTGGCCGCGCTGCCGGCGTTGTCGATGGCGCACCTGGCCAAGGAGGTCGCACCGCGCCACCTCGGCGGTGCGGTCGGGCTGATGATCGCCGGGAACACGCTCGGCGGGCTGAGCGGGCGGCTCGTCGCGAGCGTGGTCGCCGACGTCGGCGGCTGGCGGGCGGGGCTGGCCGCGGTGGGTGTGGTGTCGGTGATCGCGGCCGTGGCGTTCCGCTGGCTGCTGCCTGCCGCGACCGCGCCGGACCCGTCGCCGACCCGGCTGCGCGACCTGGGCGGGCCGCTGCTCCGGCACCTGCGTGACCCCGGTCTGCTGTGCCTGTTCGGGATCGCGTTCCTGCTGATGGGCGCGTTCGTGACGGTCTACAACTATCTCGGGTTCCGGCTGCTCGCGCCGCCGTTCTCGCTGCCCGCCGCGCTCACCGGGCTGATCTTCCTCGGCTATCTCGCCGGCGGCTGGGCCTCCACCGGCGCCGGCCGGCTGGGCGACCGTTTCGGCCGCCGTCCGGTGCTGTGGATCTCGGCGGTGATCGCGCTGGCCGGGATCTGGCTGACCGAACCGGACTCGCTGATCGCCATCCTGGCCGGGTTGTTGCTGGTCACGGTCGGGTTCTTCGGGGCGCACTCGGTGGCCAGCAGCTGGGTCGGGCGCCGCTCGTCGATGCTCGACGGCGGGGTGCCGGCGCAGGCGTCGTCGCTGTACCTGTTCGCCTACTACGCCGGCAGCAGCGCGGGCGGCGCCGTCGGCGGGATCGCGTTCGACCACCTGGGCTGGCTCGGCCTGGTCGGCTACGTCTCCGCGCTCCTGCTGGGCGCGCTGACCCTGGCCCTGACCCTGCGCCGCATCCCCGCGCCCCGCTCCGCCCGCTCCGCCCGCTCCGCCTAGCCTTCCGAACGAGCGTGGCATCCGTTGCGACGGACGCTACGAACGTCACACTCGTGGTGCGCTCTGGCCCAGTCAGATGCCCAGGAAAAGTACCGCCAGGACGGTGAGCACTACGAGGATCAGGGCTACTCCGATCAGGGTGAACCCGATCCTGCGACGGCGGTCCGCCGCGCGGCCCTGATCGCTCTCGACGTCGGCCAGGGTGCTGCCCAGCGCGGACGTGGGCTCGTCCGGTGGGCCCGTCCGGCGCGTCACCGCCTCGTCGTCCGTCTCGGCGGCGGGGTGCGGGAGGGGCTTGACCCACGGCGGGTCCGACGTCGGGCCCTCGCCCGGGTCCGCCAGCTCCAGCGTGTGTCCGCGGGGCGCGGGGTCGCCGGTCCCGACCGACTCGCCCAGCGCGACGGCCATCGCCGCGGCGTCGGGTAGCGGCGGTTCGGGTCCTTGGCCAGCGCCCGCAGGATCACCGCTTCCAGAGCCTCCGGGATGTCGGCGCGCAGCCGGCGCGGGCGCGGCGGATCGGAGCGCATGTGCGCCAGCACGACGGCGAACGAGTCGTCGTCGGAGAACGGCGGGCGCCCGATCAGGGCCGTGAACAGGCAGCATCCCAGCGCGTAGAGGTCCGTACGTCCGTCCAGGTCGCCACCGTGGCCCTGCTCGGGGGCCAGGTAGGACGGTGTGCCGACGATGTAGCCGGTCCGGGTGCGCCCGGCACCGGGACCCATCCGGGCGATACCGAAGTCTGTGACGGTCACCGTCCCGTCGCGGCCGAGCATGATGTTGCCCGGGGTGACGTCGCGGTGCACGACGCCGGCGCGGTGCGCGGCCGCAAGCGCGTCGCAGACGGCCTGCCCGACGGCGACGGTCTCGGCCGGTTCGAGCGGGCCGGACCGGCGGAGGCGATCGGCCAGCGACTCGCCGTCCACGTAGGCCATCACCACGAACAGGCCGTCCCGCGTGGTCCCGATGTCGTGCACCGTGACGACGCCGGGGTGGGTGATCGACGCAGCGGCGCGGGCCTCGTCGCGCAGACGTTCGAGGTCCTCGCTGTCGCGGTCGCCGGTAGCGGTGAGGATCTTCACCGCGACGTCGCGGCCGAGCTCGCGGTCGTGTGCGAGGTGCACCCGGGACATGCCGCCCTCTCCGAGCAGCCGGAGGAGCTCGTAGCGCCCGGACAGCACGGTCGGGCCGGAGACCACCTCGGTGGTCTCCTCGCGGGGCGCGCCGTCGCTCACGGGGCCTGCAGACCCCGCCGGGTCCGCTCCGGGTGACCGGCGCCGATCATCTCGTCGAACAGATAGCGGTAGTCCACCATCGCCTGGCGGAGCTGCTCGGTGTCCGCGTCGTCCTGGGTGTCGGCGACGGCCGTGCGGTGGGCGGCGCGGTAGTGCTCGACCAGGTCGGGATGGTCGACCGAGACCATCTCCTCGCGCTCGGTGAAGTGCTCCACCGGGTAGCCGCGGTCGCGCATCACCTGCATCACCAGCAGGTCGGCGTCGCGCAGCCCGCTGCGCGGGGTCTCGACGAACGAGTTCTGCGCCTGGTCCCAGGCCGACGAGAACCGCTCGCGCTCGTCGGCGTCGAGGTCGCGGACGTTGAGCTCACGTCGATGGTTCAGCCGCCGCGTCAGCACGGACTCACCCTCGGAGCGCCCACCCGACTGCTCGACGACGTGGTCGTACTCCGGGCCGAAATGCCGGCGTAGCGCCGCGCTCCGGCGACGCCCCCGGACCCGCCCGGCGACGACGAGCCCGATCCCGATCGCGACCAGGATGACGACCGCAACCACGACCCAGATCAACACGTTCGTCGACACGACATCCGCACCCTTCACTCGCCGTCCTGACGAAGCATCTCCTCCCCGACCGGCCTCCGCCCGAGGGCGCGCCCGAGTACATCCCAATGGACTCCTCGGTTCGCGCGATTGACCCCACGGTTGGTCCGACCAGCGGCTCCATGGCTGAACCGGTTGGTCGTAACTGCGCTGAACGAGTGGGAATCGGCCAGGGCCCTCCCGGCGAACTTGTCCGATTCGTCACCTCAATGGCGCAGCAACCCCCTGCACGAGCGCGGTATGCGTCTGAGAGCGTGGAACGGCCCCCAGCAGCACGAACCAGGAGGATCCCCCGTGAAGAACTTCGGTCGCGCATTCGCGAAAGCCGCCGAGTCGGTCGTCGAGGCCCTGAGCATTCTCGGCGGATGGAACCGCGGGAAGCGCAAGCCGGCCCGGCGCTGAGAGGAGCTTGCGGAACGCATATCGGCGCTGAGAGCAGGTGATGTCCACCCGTGTCGGGGCGGGTGGACATCGATGTGTAGATCCCGAGGTTCCGCAGCCACCGCGCACACCGTGACGCCACCGCGCACACCGTCGACGGTGTGCGCGGTCACCGGCCGGTGTGCGCGGTGGTCCTCGGTATGGATGCGCACGGGTCACATGTTGCGGCGGTACTGGCCCCCGACCTCGAAGAACGCCGTGGTGAGCTGGCCCAGGGAGCAGACCCGGGCCGCCTTCATCAGCTCGTCGAACACGTTGCCCTCGCCGGTGGCGACGTCCTGAAGCCGGCGCACGGCCTGCTCCGCCTCGGTGCGGTTGCGGGACTGGAAGTCCTCCAGCCGGGCCAGCTGGGAGCGCTTCTCGTCCTCGGTCGCGCGCATCAGCTCGATCGTCTGCGGCTCCTCGTCGTCGTCGTGCGGCTTGACGAACGTGTTCACCCCGACGATCGGCAACGTGCCCTCGTGCTTGCGGTGCTCGTAGAGCATCGACTCGTCCTGGATCTTGCCGCGCTGGT
>JAKDNL010000024.1 GCA_030451825.1 Pseudonocardia sp.
AGCGCCGGCCCGGACAAGAGACGGCCCCCGCCAGGGGGGATTGGCGGGGGCCGTCAGTTGGTTCAGCCCCGGGGGGTCGAGCTGAACCCGCCCGGACCAAGTCCGAGCTGTCATCAACTGTAGCCGTAATCATGGTGTGCCGCCCATACCCCAATTACGGATGCGCCGACCGGTGTTCGGATTCGCCGCCGTTCGGCGTACCGTTCCGCAGTCGCGGACCGGTGAGCGCAATCGGGTGACCGATCACACCATCGGCGCCGTTCGGGACAGGCGACGGCCCGCGACGGCCGGTCTGGCAGTCTCGACCGGCGTGCAGGCCCCCGACACCACACCCGACGAGCGCCCGCGCGCCGCAGCGTTCTTCGATCTGGACAAGACCATCATCGCCGGGTCGAGCGCGCTGGCGTTCAGCCGCCCGTTCCGCCGTGAGGGCCTGATCAACCGGCGGGTCCTGCTGCGCAGCGCCTACGCGCAGCTGCTGCTCGTCGTGTCCGGGGCCGACGAGGACATGATGGACGTTCTGCGCCGCCGCCTGACGACGATGTGCGAGGGCTGGGAGGTCGCGCAGGTCCGGGCGATCGTGGCCGAGACGCTGCACGAGGTCGTCGAACCGATGGTCTACGCCGAGGCCACGGCCCTGATCGAGCGCCACCGCGCGGACGGCGAGGAGATCGTGATGCTCTCGGCCTCCGGGCAGGAAGTGGTGGAGCCGATCGCCGCCATGGTCGGGGCGGACCGCTTCCTGGCCACCCGGATGGCGACGCGCGGCGGCCGGTACGCCGGTGAGATCGAGTTCTATTGCTACGGCGAGCACAAGGCCGACGCGGCCCGCCGGATCGCCCAGGAGCAGGGCTACGACCTGGCCCGCTGCCGCGCCTACTCGGACTCGATCACCGATCTGCCGCTGCTGGAGGTCGTCGGGCACCCGACGGCGGTGAACCCGGACAAGGCACTGCGCAGGATCGCCGAACAGCGAGGCTGGCCGGTGCTGACGTTCGCGCGCCCGGTCCCGCTGCGGACCCGTCTGCGGTCCGGGCCGGCGATCGCGGTCTACGGCGCGTCGGCGGCGGCACTGGCCGGAGCGGGGTGGCTGGCACTGCGGCGCCACCGCCCCCTACCGCCGGTCGGGCCGCGGGCGCTAGGCCCGATCCGGGCGCACCTGCGGCGACTGGCGGCTACCGCGCGCACCTGAACCGGTGCACTCGGTCGGCGGTCTTGCAGCGGTCCGGTCGGAGGGCTAGGAAGGGGTCACGGACCTCGGTCAGGCCAGAGGCGGTACGGCAGAGAAGTACCCGTCTCCCCTTTTTCCGGGCTCCGTGCGCGAGCCGGGCACTCCACGGACAGCACGCCGCGGGAGGCATGTCGTCGTGGGCCTGCGCTCCGGGACGCCGGGCGCCGAGGCCACCAACACGACACGTAGTGCACGCCAGGACCCCGGGACCTCGCGTTCGGTCGGGCGGCGTCTTCGTGAGGAGGCGCCGCCCGATCTGTGTCCGGCCCAGGCCCGGCCTACTGGGCCTCGGCGATCGAGACGCCCTCGCGCCCGCCGGATTCCCATTCCGCGCAGCAGTGCCGGATCCAGGTCGCCAGCCCGTCGGCGGTCCCGGTCGCGAACGCGTCGGCGGCACCGCGGTACTCGGCGGAGCGGCGCAGGTGCCCGACCTCCGGCACGGCCAGCCCGCGCGGGTCCAGCCCGGACGACATCGCGGTCAGCCGGGCCGCGGCCCGGGCGACGACGCCGCCCGCGGTGCCGAACGGGCGCAGCGCCAGCAACTCCCCGTGCACCACCGCGACCAGCACCGGCGCGGCCACCTTCGTGCCGCCGGTGACCAGGTCGGCCAGCATCGACAGCCGCTCCGAGACATCGCGTCCGGGACGCGGCCGGCCCAGCCCGTCCTGGTGCTCGGCGGCGGGCAGCAGGTCCGCGGCGGCCAGCATGTGCAGCCGGGCCAGGGCCTGCAGAGGGGCGGTGTGCCAGGCGTCGGCCAGCCGGTTGCGCTCGTCGGCGATCCGGACGGCGCCGGCCAGGACCGGGTTCTCGACGTGGTCGGAGCGCTCCGGGGTCAGCGGAGCGCCGTCCAGCGCGGCCGAGGCCCGGGCCGCCCGCAGCGCGGCCTCGGCGGAGGTGGCCGGCCACCCGCGCCGGTTCGCCGGGTGGTTGTGCACGGTGGTGACGGCATCGCGAGCCCGCCCGACCGCCTCGGGGACGCCGGGCAGGTCGGCAAGAGCGGTCAGCGGGTCGGTGACGGGGGCGGGAGGCACCCGGCCATGGTCGCACCGGGCGAGCGCACCCGCGTCCGGAGGACGCCCGGCGTCCGACCGCTATGTCCATTTGTTTCAGTTTGAGTGGAAGGTCCGTGCGGGGGCGATTGCTGTTGTGATTTACACCACGTGCCCGGATAATGGGGTTTGCCGCGTCGGCAGCGCGCCGGGGCATGGACTAGTTTTCGCCGACATCCGTTCGGGACGCGTCGTTCCGAACGGGCGACTCGTCATGAACCGTCCCACCATGCGGAAGGATTCGAATGTCGACCTCGGAGATGGAAGCACAACCCACGAGTTCTCCGGAGCACGCGAGTCCGGCGAATCCGGTCGCGGACCCGGCCCCACTCGGGCTGGGCGCCTTCGCCGCCACGACGTTCCTGCTCAGCCTGTTCAACGCCGGCATCGTCGCGGAGTCCCTGGAGCCGGTCGTGCTGCCGGTCGCACTGTTCTACGGTGGGCTGGCGCAGTTCCTGGCCGGCATGTGGGAGTTCCGCAACAGGAACACGTTCGGGGCGCTCGCGTTCACCTCGTATGGCGCTTTCTGGCTGTCGTTCGCCGCTTATGTCCAGTTTGTTGCACCGACGCTGCCGGAGGACTCGGCATCGACCGCGACCGGCCTGTACCTGTTGATCTGGACGATCTTCACGGCCTATATGACGGTCGCGGCGCTGCGGGTCAATGCGGCGGTGGCGGCGGTGTTCATCCTGCTGACCCCGACGTTCCTCGCGCTCACCCTCGCCGACCTGCTCGGCGTGTCGGTGCTCGGCACGATCGGCGGCATCCTCGGCCTTCTCACGGCCATCGCGGCCTGGTATGCCTCGTTCGCGGGCGTGCTGCAGGCCACGTGGGGGCGGGCGGTGCTGCCGGTCGGGCCGCGCTGACCTTCCGGCCGTGCCGGGGCCCTTCCGTACCGACGGACGGGCCCGGCCTGGCCGGACTGATGGTGCGCTCCGCAGCGCACATGACTAGCGTCGCACTTCCTGTACGCGAGCACGTGAAGTGCAGTGCGTCGATCCCGCCGCGTCGAGGAGGACACGAGGAAATGGCCGAGTCCGGAGCCACGCTGAGCAACCTGTCGACCGAGAGTCGGGTGTTCCCGCCGTCCGAGGAGTTCGCGGCCCAGGCCAACGCCACCGCCGAGCTCTACGACCGCGCGGACGCCGACCGCGAGGCCTTCTGGGCCGAGCAGGCGGACCGCCTGAGCTGGTCCAAGAAGTGGGACAAGGTCCTGGAGTGGGACGCCCCGTTCGCGAAGTGGTTCGTGGGCGGGCAGCTGAACGTCGCCTACAACTGCGTCGACCGGCACGTGGAGGCCGGCAACGGCGATCGGGTGGCGCTGAACTGGGAGGGCGAGCCCGGGGACTCCCGCACGATCACCTACGCCGACCTGCAGCGCGAGGTCTCCAAGGCCGCGAACGCGCTGACCGGGCTGGGCGTCGGCAAGGGCGACCGGGTCGCGATCCAGCTGCCCATGATCCCCGAGGCCGCGATCGCGATGCTGGCCTGCGCCCGCATCGGCGCGATGCACAGCGTCGTGTTCGGCGGGTTCTCCCCGGGCGCGCTGAAGGCGCGCATCGAGGACGCCGAGTGCAAGCTGCTGATCACCTCGGACGGGCAGTACCGGCGCGGCAAGCCGGCGCCGATGAAGGAGAACACCGACGAGGCGGTCGCCGGCACGACGATCGAGCACGTCCTGGTGGTCAAGCGCACCGAGACCGACGTGCCCTGGACCGAGGGCCGGGACCTGTGGTGGCACGACACCGTCGAGACGGCGTCCGATCAGCACACGCCGGAGGGGTTCGACTCCGAGCACCCGCTGTTCATCCTCTACACCTCGGGCACCACGGGCAAGCCGAAGGGCATCCTGCACACCTCGGGCGGCTACCTGACCCAGTCCGCGTACACCCACCACGTGGCGTTCGACCACAAACCGGGCGAGAGCGTCTACTGGTGCACCGCCGACATCGGCTGGGTCACCGGGCACACCTACATCGTCTACGGTCCGCTGGCCAACGGCGCCACGTCGGTGATGTACGAGGGCACGCCGAACACCCCGCACGAGGGCCGGCACTGGGAGATCGTGCAGAAGTACGGCGTCTCGATCTACTACACGGCGCCGACGCTGATCCGCACGTTCATGAAGTGGGGCGACGACATCCCCGCGAAGTTCGACCTGTCCTCGTTGAAGGTCCTGGGCACGGTCGGCGAGCCGATCAACCCCGAGGCATGGATGTGGTACCGGAAGAACATCGGCGGTGACCGCTGCCCGATCGTGGACACCTGGTGGCAGACCGAGACCGGCTCGACGATGATCGCGCCGCTGCCCGGTGTCACGCCCACCAAGCCGGGCTCGGCGATGCGTCCGCTGCCCGGCATCAGCGCGACCATCGTCGACGAGTCCGGCACCCCGGTCGGCAACGGCGAGGGCGGCTACCTCGTGCTGGACAAGCCGTGGCCGTCGATGCTGCGTGGCATCTGGGGCGACGAGGAGCGCTACCGGGAGACCTACTGGTCGAAGTTCGCCGAGCAGGGTTACTACTTCGCCGGCGACGGCGCCAAGTACGACGAGGACGGCGCGATCTGGCTGCTCGGCCGGGTGGACGACGTCATGAACGTCTCCGGGCACCGCATCTCCACCACCGAGGTGGAGTCGGCGCTGGTCAGCCACCCGACGGTGGCTGAGGCGGCGGTCGTCGGCGCCTCCGACGAGATGACCGGGCAGGGCATCGTCGCATTCGTCATCCTGCGTGGCAGCGCGGCGAAGGACGGCGGCGACGACGCCATCAAGGCGCTGCGCGACCACGTCTCCAAGGAGATCGGGCCGATCGCCAAGCCGCGTCAGATCATGGTCGTGGAGGAGCTGCCCAAGACCCGTTCCGGGAAGATCATGCGGCGGCTGCTGCGCGACGTCGCCGAGAACCGCGCCGTCGGGGACGTGTCCACACTGGCCGACTCGTCGGTGATGGAGATGATCTCGTCGGGGATGCAGGAGGGCAAGGAGGACTGAGCGCCCTCGTGCTTCACGGCCCCCCCGGACGGCGCGACCGTCGGGGGGTGCCGTGCGTCGTGGGTCCGTCATGCTGGGTCCGTCATGCTGGGGGGCGTGCAGGGGCAGGACGGGATCCGGGTGCGACGCGGGTTCATCGTGGGCGAGGGCGAGCTGCGGTGGCGGTTCTCCCGGGCGTCCGGCCCCGGTGGGCAGGGCGTGAACACGACCGACTCGCGGGTCGAGCTCTCGTTCGACCTGGCCGGGTCGCCGAGCGTGCCGGAGGCGCTGCGGGAGCGGGCGGCGTCGCGGCTCGCGCACCGGCTGGTCGGTGGCGTGCTCACCGTCGTCGCCGCGGAGCACCGCAGCCAGCTGCGCAACCGCCAGGCCGCGCGGGAGCGGCTCGCCGCGCTGCTCGTCGAGGCGACGGCCGCGGCACCTCCGCCGAGGCGGCCCACCCGTCCGACGGCCGGGTCGCGTCGTCGCCGTCTGGACGCGAAGACCCGCCGGGGTGCGACCAAGCGGCTGCGGGGTCGTCCGGACGATTAGAACGTGCGGTCACCGAATCGGTACCTGCACGGGTGTGGCGCAGGCGAGCGGTCACCGGGCGCGCATGGCACGATGACGGCTCATTGATCGACGGTCGGCAGCGCGGGCCCCTCGGTCGAGGCGACACAGGAGCCCGCGTGGTGCAGGAGGGATGACGGTGGCCAGCTCGACCAGCAAGTCCGGCGGGGCGGAGGTTCCGCCCGTACTGCCCTCGATCCCGCTCTCGCCCGAGCCCGGCCCACGCGATCAGTCCATCGGCGCGCTGGCCAAGGACGTCACCACGCATCTGTCCTCACTGGTGCGCTCCGAGGTGGAGCTGGCCAAGGCCGAGGTCAGCGCCGAGGTCAAGAAGGGCGTGCAGGGCAGCATCTTCTTCGTGATCGCTGCGGTGATCGGGCTGTTCAGCCTGTTCTACCTGTTCTTCACCCTCGCCGAGTTCATCGCGCTCTGGCTCAACCGCGCCGCCGCGTTCGGCATCACATTCCTGTTCATGCTGGTGGTGGCCGGCGTGTTCGGCCTCCTCGGCTACCTGCGGGTGCGAAAGCTGCGCAAGCCGGAGCGCACGATCACCTCGCTGAAGGACTCCGCGCAGGTGCTCAGCAGCGTGGGCAAGTCCTCCGACGAGGGGCCCCGGGAGCTGACCGGCGAGCCGGGGCGGCACGCCGCGCGCACCTCCTAGAGCCGGGTGTGGCCACGCCCCGGCCGGGCAGGCCGAGCTCTCCGGAGCCGTCCTCGGTCCGGCTGCCGGGTCCGTGGGCCCATCGGTCGGTCTCGGCCAACGGGATCCGGATCCACGTCGCCGAGTACGGCCGCGGCCCGCTGGTCGTGCTGCTGCACGGGTTCCCGGAGTTCTGGTACTCCTGGCGCCACCAGATCGTGGCGCTCGGCGACGCGGGCTACCGCGTCGTCGCGCCGGACCTGCGCGGCTACGGTGACACCGACAAGACTCCCCGGGGATACGACCTCTGGACGCTGGCCGGCGACTGCGCCGGCCTGATCCGCGCCCTCGGCGAGCCCCGGGCGCACCTGGTCGGCCACGACTGGGGCGCCGCGATCGCCTGGACCGTCGCCTCCCTGCACCCGCGCCTGGTCGCTTCGCTGACCGGCCTCGGTGCGCCGCACCCGACCGCGCTGCGCGACGCGCTGGTCACCGACCCGGCCGGTCAGGGCCGCGCCAGCGCCTACATGGCCGGGTTCCAGGTGCCGCGACGTCCGGAACGCTCGCTGCGCGCCGACGGCGGCGCACGCGTCGAGCGGATCATGCGGGCCTGGGCGGGCCGGGAGTGGTCCGGGACCGATGACTTCTCGCAGGCCACCGCACACAACCGTCGGGCGATGCTGATCTCCACGGTCGCGCACTGCTCGCTGGAGTACTACCGGTGGGCGATGCGCTCGCAGCTGCGCGCGGACGGGCGCCGGTTCACCCGGGCGGTCTCCGCTCCCACCCCGGTCCCGGTGCTCCAGGTGCACGGCGCCGACGACCCGTGCGTGCTGGACGCGACGATGCGGACCACCGAGAAGTGGACCGCGGGCGAGTTCACCCACCACAGCCTGCCCGCGACCGGCCACTTCCCCCACCAGGAACGTCCCACCCACACCACGACCCTGATCGAGGCCCACCTGGCCGCGCACTGAGAGGAGCTTGCGGAACGAAGCAGCGGCACCAACCCCCGTGCGCGGATATCGCTGCTCGGGCGACGATTTCCGCTCACGAGGGGTGCACAGGGTCCCCTCGCGACCGACCGACCGACCGACCGGGAGGCGGGGTGGGGCGCCTGCGCTGACGGGCGGTCAGCGGCCGGTGACGGCGGCCAGGGCGGTGTCCGGGTTGTCGGTGAACACGCCGTCGACGCCGGTCGTCAGGAACGCCGCGTACTCGGCGAAGGGGTCGCCGTACCGGGACTCCTGGTCCCGGTCCCCCTCGTATCCGGACTCCGGACCGGGGGAGCGCAGCTCCGCCGGCAGGAACGAATTCTCGTTGCGGAACGTGTACGGGTGCACGAACAGACCGGTGGCGTGCGCGTCGGCGACCAGCGAGGACACCTCGCCCAGGGCGGCGTCCGGGCCGCGGGCGATCACCTGGCCCTTGGCCGGCCCGACGGCGTCGGCGTAGGTCGCGATCTCGGCCAGCCCGGCGGCCGTGGTCAGCTCGGCCCAGGTCCGCTCGTCGCCCGCTGCGGCGAGGTCGGCCGGGCCGCCGGTGGCGTCGGTGAGCTGGACGAGCGGGAGCTTCAGCTGCCGGCGCAGCGCGCGCAGGTTCGCGGTCTCGAACGACTGCACGAACACCGGCGCGCCGTCGCGGTTGAGCCCGAACTCGTCCAGCGTGGCCACGAACCGTGGCTCGATCGCCCGACCGATGCCGGCGAAGTAGGTGGAGTGCTTGATCTCCGGGTAGATGCCGATGTCGCGGTGCAGCTCGGCGGACAGGCGCTCGCGCAGCGCGATGATCTCCTCGAACGTCGGTACCGGGTACCGGCCGTCGTAGATCCGGTTGCGGGGACGGAGCTCCGGGATCCGCTCGACGGCGCGCAGCGTGCGCAGCTCGGTGAGCGTGAAGTCCTCGGTGAACCAGCCCTCGTAGCGGGTGCCGTCGATCGTCTTGGCCGTCCTGCGGTCCGCGAACTCCGGATGCCGCGCGACGTCGGTCGTGCCGCCGATCTCCGGCTCGTGCCGGGCCACCAGTGCTCCGTCGGAGGTGGACACGAGGTCGCACTCCAGGTAGTCGGCGCCCATCCGCGCGGCCAGCTCGTAGGAGGCCAGCGTGTGCTCCGGGCGGTAGCCGCAGGCGCCGCGGTGCCCGATCACCAGCGGCCGGTTCGGGTTCGAAACCACGTGCGGACACTGACACGATCGGGCGTCGGGGGACAGGTCGAGCGGTGTCGGCCGGGTGAACCCCGGATGCCGGTGCGGCGCCGTGGCGGCGCTGGATCTACGCTCAGCGACCGTGCGAGTCCTGGTCGTCGGAAGCGGCGCGCGTGAGCACGCCATCGCAGTGTCGCTGGCGCAGGACCCGGAGGTGACGGCACTGGCCTGCGCCCCGGGCAACGCCGGCACGGCCGCGGTCGCCGAGCAACTCGGCCTCGACATGGCCGACAACGCCGCGGTGGTGGCGCTCGCGGAGAGCTGGTCGGCGGACCTCGTGGTGATCGGCCCGGAGGTCCCGCTGGTCGCCGGCGCCGCGGACGCGGTGCGCGAGGCCGGTATCCCCTGCTTCGGTCCGAGTGCCGCGGCGGCGCGGATCGAGGGCTCCAAGGCGTTCGCGAAGAGCGTGATGAGCTCGGCCGGGGTGCCCACGGCGTCGTCGGTGATGGTGGACAACCCGGCGCACCTGGACACCGCGCTGGGTGTGTTCACCCCGCCCTACGTGGTCAAGGACGACGGCCTGGCCGCCGGTAAGGGTGTGGTGGTCGCCTCCGACGTCGAGGTCGCCCGCGCGCATGCGCTGATGCTGCTCGATGCCGGGCACCCGGCGTTGCTCGAGTCGTTCCTGGACGGCCCGGAGGCGTCGCTGTTCTGCCTCGTCGACGGCTCGACCGTGGTCCCGCTGCTCCCGGCGCAGGACTTCAAGCGGGTCGGCGACGGCGACACCGGCCCGAACACCGGCGGGATGGGCGCCTACGCGCCGCTGCCGTGGGCCGGCGAGGGCCTGGCCGACGAGCTGGTCGAGCGGATCGTGCGCCCGGTCGCGGTCGAGCTCGAGCGCCGCGGAGCGCCGTTCTCCGGTCTGCTCTACGCCGGGCTGGCGATGACCTCCGGCGGTCCTGCCGTGATCGAGTTCAACTGCCGGTTCGGCGACCCGGAGACCCAAGCCGTGCTGGCGCTGCTGCGCACGCCGCTGGCCCGGCTGCTGCACGCCACCGCGACCGGCACGCTGGCCGATCAGCCGCCGATCGAGTGGGAGGACGGCTCCGCGGTGACGGTCGTCGTGGCCGCCGAGGGCTACCCGGCGACGCCGCGGCTGGGCGACGTGATCACCGGGGCGGAGGGCGACGGGGTGCTGCACGCCGGCACCCGCCGTCGCGACGACGGCGCGGTCGTCTCCAGCGGGGGGCGAGTGCTCTCGGTCGTCGGGACCGGAGCGGACCTCGCGGCCGCGCGGGCGGACGCCTACGCGCGCCTGGAACCGGTCCGGCTGGCCGGGTCGCACCACCGGACCGACATCGCGCTGCGGGCCGAGCGTGGCGAGATCGGGCCGTGACCGGACCGAAGATCTCCGACCCCGCCCGTCTCGGCGTCGCCGCCCGCGCCGCCGTCGCCCCGTTCCACGTGATGGACGTCTGGGCTGCGGCCGGGGAGCGCGCGCGGACGCACGGTGACCTGATCAACCTCTCGGCGGGCCAGCCGTCGACCCCGGCGCCGGCGGCGGTGCGCTCCGCGGCGATCGAGGCGCTGCAGTCGGAGGTGCTCGGATACACCGTCGCACCCGGCATCCCGGAGCTGCGCGAGGCGATCGCCGCGCACTACCGGCGCACCTACGACCTCGACGTCGCGGCCGGCGACATCGTCGTCACGACCGGGTCCTCCGGCGGGTTCCTGCTCGCGTTCCTGGCCGCGTTCGACGCCGGCGATCGGGTGGCGATGGCCCGGCCCGGTTACCCCTGCTACCGCAACATCCTCGCCGCACTGGGCTGCGAGGTCGTCGAGCTGCCGTGCGGGCAGGAGAGCCGGTTCCAGCCGACCGTGGCCATGCTCGAGGCCCTCGACGAGCCGGTGAATGGGCTGATCCTGGCCAGCCCCGCGAACCCCACCGGGACGGTGCTGGACCCCACCGAGCTCGCCGCCCTGGCCACCCACTGCGAGACGAACGGGATCCAGCTGATCAGCGACGAGATCTACCACGGGATCACGTTCGCCGACTCCCCGCCGACGTCGTGCGCGTGGGCGACCTCGCGCGAGGCGCTGCTGGTGAACTCGTTCTCCAAGTACTTCTCGATGACCGGATGGCGGCTGGGCTGGCTGGTCTGCCCGCCGCGGCTGCGTCGCACGATCGAGGGCCTGGCCGGCAACTTCACGGTGTGCCCGCCCGCGCCCGCGCAGCACGCGGCGCTGGGCGCGTTCGCGCCGGAGTCCTACGCCGAGGCCGATGCGCACGTGCTGCGCTACGCCCGCAACCGGGACCTGCTGCTGGCCGGTCTGCCCGCGATCGGCCTGGACCGCCTGGCCCCGGCCGACGGCGCGTTCTACGTCTACGCCGAGGTCGCCGAGTTCTTGCGGCAGGACGAGGACTCGATGGCCTTCACCTACCGGATGCTCGCCGAGACCGGCATCGCGGTCGCGCCGGGCGTCGACTTCGACCCGGTCGAGGGCGGTCGGTTCGTCCGGTTCTCCTGTGCCGGCGCGACCGAGGACGTGCAGGCCGCCCTCGACCGGCTGGGAAGCTGGTTGTGACGAGCTGTCAGAGCACCAGCTCGGGTTTCACCCGGGTCGGTGTCCACACCCGTTGGTTACGGGCCGACAAGGATGCGACCAGCAGCGCGAGCAGTAGCCACCCGACCAGCACCGGGATGTCGCGCCCGAGCACGCCCTGCAGCGTCCCGCCGTACATCAGGTGCCGCAGGCCGTCGATCGCGTAACTCATCGGCAGCAGGTAGTGCACCGGGTAGAGCGGTGCCGGGATCGTCTGCCAGGGGAACGTGCCGCCGGCCGAGACGAGCTGCAAGACCATCAGCACGAGGCCGAGGAACTGCCCGATGCTGCCCAGCCAGGCGTTCAGGGCGTGCACCATCGCGGTGAACGTCAGCGAGGCCAGGCACAGGAACCCGAACGTCGCGACCGGGTGCTCCGGCCGGATCCCGAGCCCGAACACGACGACGGCGTACATCCCGGCCATCTGCGCCACGCCCAGCACACCGGCCGGGATCCACCCGCCCAGCGCCACCCGCAGCGGGCTCTGACCGGCCGCGATCGCCCGCCGGGAGAGCGGCTGGAGCAGCAGGAACAGCGTGTAGCCGCCGATCCACGCGGCCAGCGCGAGGAAGAACGGGGCCAGGCCCTCCCCGTAGTTGTCGGCGCTGGACGAGGCGACGTCGCGGGTGGCCACCGGGTCCCCGATCGTCTTCGCGGTCGCGTCCCGCACGTCGGGCGACGGATTCGGGATCTGTCCGAGCCCCTCGTTCAGCCCGTCCCGGAGCTGCGTGGCCCCGGTCGCGAGCTGCGCGGTGCCGTCGTCGAGCGCCCGGGCGCCGTCGGCGAGCCGGTCGGTGCCGGCCACGGCGGTGCGCTCGCCGTCGACGAGACGGTCCGCGCCGTGGCGCAGCTGCCCGGCGCCGGTGTCCAGCGCGGTCGCGCCGTCGGCGAGCCGGTCCACGCCGCCGGCCAGCGTCGACGCGCCGGTCCGCAGCGTCCCCGCGCCGTCGGCGGCCCGGGCGATACCGCCGGACAGGGTGGATGCGGAGGCGGCGAGCTTCTCGGCACCGTCGGCGACCTGCTGCGAGCCCGACCCCAGCGCGGTGAGCTGCCCGTTGAGCGTCCGGACCTGCCCGGCGCCCGTCTCGAGCGGCTCGCGCACCTGCGCCAGCGCGTCGAGGGCCTGCTGGACCTGGGCCTCGGTGAAGCCCTTCGCACGCAGGTCGGATGCGATCTTCCCCTCGCCCGCGTCCAGGTCGGCGACGATCTTCCCGCTGGCCTGCGCGACGCGGTCCCCGGCCGCGGCGAGCTTCGCGTTGCCGTCGGCGACCTGGCGGGCGCCGTCGGCCAGCGTCCGGGTCTGGGTGGGGAGCGCTGCGGTGCCGTCCCGGAGCTCGTTCAGCCCGGACGAGAGCGTCCCGGCGCCGGCGCTGAGCCGGTCGGCTCCGTCGGCCGCGGTCCCGGCTCCGGTGGCCAGTGTCCCGGCGCCGTCGGCGAGCCGGTCGGTCCCGGAGGAGAGCTGCTGTGCACCGTCGAGGAGCTGGCGCTGCCCGCTCCCGAGCTGCCCGGCCCCGGAGGCGAGCTGTCCCGCGCCGTCGTGCGCCTGGTTCGCGCCGTCGGCGAGGCGGCCGGCGCCGTCCGCGGCCTCCTCGGTGCGGTCGTGGATCGTCGCGAAGCCGGTCAGGAACCGGTCCGCGGCCTGCGACCCGACCTGCTCCGAGACCGAGTCGTGCACCCTCGTCACGACCGTGTCCGCGATCGTGCGGACCAGGTAGTTGTTGGCGTCGTTCGTGCTCAGCGTCAGGATCCCCTGGCGAGGGGTGAAGTTGCCGGACGACTGCAGGGCTGCGGTGAAGTCCGCGGGGATGGTCAGCGCGAACGTGTAGCGGTTGTCCCGCACGCCGGACTCGGCCTCGTCCGGGGAGACCCGGGTGAAGTCGAACGTGCCGGAGTCCTCGAGGTTCCGCGCGACCTCGTCGCCGACGTTCGTGCGGGCCCCGTTCTCGTCGGTGGCTCCGGCATCGGCCACGACGAGCGCGGCCGGCACGTTCCCGAGCCGGCCGTACGGGTCGGCGTTGGCGTAGAGGTAGAGCCCGGCGTAGAGCATCGGGATCAGCACCAGGGCCAGCACCGCCAGCGTCGGCATCCGGCCCGCGGTGATCCGCCGCAGCTCGCTGATCGCCATCCGGATCGCGCTCACCGGTCCGCCCCCTCCGAGTCGTCGTGGTGGGAGGCGAGGGCCTGCACCGTCGTCCCCGTCGGGCCGCGTTCGTGCCGGGCCCCGGACGTTCCGCCGGGAGCGGCCGGCGGCGCCGGGTCGGTGTCGCCGCCCAGCCGCGCGGTGAGGGTGCCGATCAGCTCCGCGGAGCTCTGGGCGCAGGTCACGACGACGGCGCGGCCCGCGGCGGCGTGCTCGGCGACCAGCGGCCACCACTGCTGCGGCGACCCGCCGTGGCGGTCCGGCACGGTCAGGACCAGCACGCCGACACCCGGCCGCATCGCGGCGAGCTCGAGCATCAACGCGAGCCGGGTCGGGGCCGGGACGTCCTCGAACCGCGTCCGCGCGAACCCCGCGGCCCCGCGCGCGTCCAGCCAGGCCACCACCGACCGCGGCAGCGTGCCGCGTCCGGCCATCGCCAGCTCCTCGCCGACGACCGCGCGCAGGGGCAACACCGGGTCCGGCTCGCTGATCCCGGGGGTGTCGACGACGGCGACGCGGCGACGCAGCAGGGCCGGGTCGTCGGTGCCGTCGAGGCACACGCGGCCGTGGATCGGTCGCATCCGGCCGGCCAGCGCGAGGGCCAGGGCCGTGTGACCGGCCCCCGGGGCGCCGCTGACCAGCGCGACCTCACCGCTGCCGACCCGCACCGTGGTGCGGCGGAGCAGTGGGCCGTGCGGCCCGTCGACGGCGATGCCGTCCGCGGTGAGGATCATGATGGATCGCCGTACGGGGGAGCGGAGGTCGGACGGGGCATGCCGGGGTTCCTGCGGTCGCCGCACCGCGGCCGGGCGTGCGGTCGTGCACGTCCGGTCACCGGCACTGGTCAGTGGGTCGGAGCAGCCGGGACTCCCCGGTCGGGGCCGGGGTGCCGGAGCTGTCGCGAGCGTAATGAGGACGTCCGCACTGCCGTCCCGCTCAACCCGAGTCTTACCTCGAACGATGACGCGAACTTGACCTGAGGCGACAGGAATTTGTCTTGAGGCGACGACCGGGGGTTACTCGGCCCGGCGCGGTGCGTCCGTGACGGGACGTGCCGCCCGGCCGAACTCGCCGCTCGGTCCGCCGAACGGCCTGGTGCTGGCCGGGCCGACCTCGCCGATCCGGTCCAGCGCGGCCTGCAGGTGCCGGTCGGTGATCTCCTTGTGCGTCATCAGCCGCAGCTTCCCGCCGATCGCCCCGGCGAGGACCCCGGACTCGGCGAAGTGCGCGATCGTCCCGGGCAGGTCCGCGACGTCGACGAGCACGATGTTGGTCTGCGGCTCGCGGACCCGCCAGCCGCGTTCGCGCAGGCCGGCGGCCAGCGTCGACGCCCGGGTGTGGTCGTCGGCGAGGCGGTCCACCGCGTCCAGCGCGACCAGACCCGCGGCGGCCAGGATGCCGCCCTGCCGGACCCCGCCGCCGAGCATCTTGCGCAACCGCCGGGCGTGTTCGGTGAACTCCGCCGACCCGGCCACCACCGAGCCGACCGGCGCACCGAGACCCTTGCTCAGGCACACCGACACGGTGTCCGCACCGACCGTCAACGCGGCGGGCGGGACGCCGAGCGCGACCGACGCGTTCCACAGCCGTGCGCCGTCGAGATGCACGGCCAGCCGCGCGGCGCGGGCCGCGGCGGCGACCGAGGCGTGCTCCTCCGGCGCGACGACGGAGCCGCCCGCGGAGTTGTGCGTGTTCTCCAGGCAGAGCAGGGCGGGGCGCAGTGACGCGTAGGAGCCGTCGGCGGCGGCGGCGCGGCGGACCGCGGTCGCCGAGACCTTGCCCGGCCCGGCGTCGTGCGGCAGCGGGCGCGGCATACCGCCGGCCAGCCAGGCCGACGTGCCCAGCTCGAAGTCCAGGACGTGCGCGCCCTGCGGTGCCAGGAACGCCTCACCGCGTCCGAGGTGGCTCATCAGGGCGATCAGGTTGGCCATCGACCCGGTCGGGGTCCACAGCGCGTCGGCCGCGCCGAGCAACCCGGCGATCCGTTCCTCGAGCCGGCGCATCGTGGGGTCGCGGTCCAGCACGTCGTCGGCGACCTCGGCCGCTGCCATCGCCTTGCGCATGGACGGGGTCGGCACCGTGACGGTGTCCGATCGCAGGTCGACGGGCTCGTCGAATCGCGTTGCTCGCCTGCTCCGGGGGGACGGTCGCACACGGTCAGTGTCCGTCATCTGCGTGGCCGACTCCCGTTCAGGGTCACGAAACGGTCACGACGACGCGCCGAGCGGGCCACGAGCGGTGCCGGAAGGCCGTCGCCGGTCGGGTGGCGGGTGATCGGCCCCGGCCGGTCGGGTGCGCGGATGCGCGGACCGGCACGATGGGGGAGATGGCCACCGAGAAGGGCGAACGCCGTCGCGGCCTGCTCGCCGCGGCGGCCGCCGAGCTGCTCGCCGAGGGTGGGTTCGAGGCGATCCGGCACCGCGCCGTCGCGGAACGGGCGGACCTGCCGCTGGCCGCCACGACCTACTACTTCGGCTCCCTCGAGGATCTGGTCACCGCCGCCACCGAGCACCTGGGCCGCACCGAGCTGGCCGAGGCGAGGGCCGCGCTCGACGCCGCGCGCCCGCACGACGACCCCGCCGAGGTCGTGCTGGACATGCTGCTCGGGCCCCGCTCGCGGACCGACGGGCTGGACGCGGTGCTGCGGCACTTCGAGCGCCTGGTCGGTGCGGGCCGCCGGCCGTACCTGGCCCCGCTGATGCGTGCCCAGCGCACCGAGCTGGACGCGCTGCTCGACCAGGCGCTCACCCGCGCCGGGCACACCCCGGACCCGAAGGCGCTGCGGCGGATCGTCGCGCTGATCGACGGCGCCGTCGTCTCCGCCCTGATCGAGGCCGACGCCGACCCGCGCCGCATCGCCCGCGAGGCCCTCGTCGACGCTCTCGCGCGCTGAGACGGGGACACGACCGGGGCACCGGTGTCGGCAGCGCCCGGAGCAGCGCATATCCTCGTTTCACGTGATCCCCAACGTGCTGGCCGCCCGGTACGCGAGCCCCGAGCTCGTCCGACTGTGGTCGCCGGAGTACAAGATCCAGCTCGAGCGACAGCTGTGGGTCGCGGTCCTGCGGGCCCAGCGCGATCTCGGCGTGGACGTCCCGGAGCAGGCCATCGCGGACTACGAGCGTGTCGCCGACCAGGTCGACCTCGCCTCGATCGCCGAGCGCGAGCGCGTCACCCGGCACGACGTGAAGGCCCGGATCGAGGAGTTCAACGCCCTCGCCGGTCACGAGCAGGTGCACAAGGGCATGACCAGCCGCGACCTCACCGAGAACGTCGAGCAACTGCAGATCCGGCTCTCGCTCGAGCTCGTCGCGGACCGCACGGTCGCGATCCTGGCCCGCCTCGGACGCCGGGCCGGCGAGTACGCCGAGCTGGTGATGGCCGGGCGCAGCCACAACGTCGCCGCGCAGACCACGACGCTGGGCAAGCGCTTCGCCTCCGCCGCCGACGAGCTGCTGGTCGCCCACCAGCGCCTGTCCGAGCTGCGCGCCCGCTACCCGCTGCGCGGGATCAAGGGGCCGATGGGCACCTCGCAGGACATGCTGGACCTCCTCGACGGCGACGAGGGGAGGTTGGACGATCTGGAGGAGCGGGTCGCGGCGCACCTCGGGTTCGCCCAGGGCTTCACCAGCGTCGGGCAGGTCTACCCGCGCTCGCTCGACCACGACGTCGTCTCCGCGCTGGTCCAGCTGGCCGCGGCGCCGTCGTCGCTGGCCACCACGATCCGGCTGATGGCCGGAGCCGAGCTGGCCACCGAGGGCTTCGCGCCCGGTCAGGTCGGCTCCAGCGCGATGCCGCACAAGATGAACGCCCGCTCCGCGGAGCGGATCAACGGCCTGGCCGTGATCCTGCGCGGGCTCTCGGTGATGACCGCCGACCTGGCCGGCAACCAGTGGAACGAGGGCGACGTGTCCTGTTCGGTGGTGCGCCGGGTTGCGCTGCCGGACGCGTTCTTCGCGCTGGACGGCCTGTTCGAGACGACGCTGACCGTGCTCGACGAGTTCGGTGCCTACCCCGCGGTGATCGCCCGCGAGCTGGACCGCTACCTGCCGTTCCTGGCCACCACCGCGGTGCTGATGGCCGCCGTGCGGGCCGGTATCGGCCGGGAGACGGCGCACGAGGTGATCAAGGAGCACGCCGTCGCCGTGGCGCTGGCGATGCGCGAGCAGGGCCAGGCCGACAACGACCTGCTGGCGCGGCTCGCCGCCGACGAGCGGCTGGCGCTCCCGCCGGGCACCCTGGACGGGCTGCTGGCCGACCCTCTGAAGTTCACCGGCGCGGCGACGGCGCAGGTCGCGGCTGTGCAGTCGCAGATCGCCGAGCTCACCGCCGAGCACCCCGAGGCCGCCGCCTACACCCCTGGGGGAATCCTGTGAAGCTGATCCACTCGGGCAAGGTCCGCGAGCTCTACCTCGACTCCTCGGTGGACCCGGCCGAGCTGCTGCTGGTCGCCTCCGACCGGCTCTCGATCTACGACGTGGTGCTGCCCACCCCGGTCCCGGACAAGGGCGCGATCCTGACCGCGCTGTCGCTGTTCTGGTTCGAGCGCACCGGTGATCTGGTGGGAAACCACGTCATCGGCACGCACGACATCCCCGCCGAGTTCGCCGGACGGGCCGTGCGCTGCCGCCCGCTGGAGATGCTGCCGGTCGAGTGCATCGCCCGCGGCTACCTGACCGGGCTGGGCCTCAAGGAGTACGAGCGCGGCGGCACGGTCTCCGGCATCGCGCTGCCGGACGGGCTGGTCGAGGGCTCGCAGCTGCCCGAGCCGATCTTCACCCCGACCACCAAGGCCCCGGTCGGCGAGCACGACGAGTTCAT
This sequence comes from Pseudonocardia sp., assembly GCA_030451825.1. Classification (GTDB taxonomy): domain Bacteria; phylum Actinomycetota; class Actinomycetes; order Mycobacteriales; family Pseudonocardiaceae; genus Pseudonocardia. The sequence goes on from JAKDNL010000024.1 coordinate 18,168, forward strand.
GACGTTCGACGAGGTCGTCGCGCTGCTCGGCGCGGCGACCGCGGACCGGCTGCGGGAGCTGACCCTGGAGGTCTACCGGCGCGGGGCCGTGTCCGCCGCGCAGGGCGGGATCCTGGTGGCGGACACGAAGCTGGAGTTCGGGCGCGACACCGACGGCGAGATCGTGCTCGGCGACGAGGTGCTGACGCCGGACTCGTCGCGGTTCTGGCCGGCCGATCAGTACGAGCCCGGCCGCACGCAGTTCTCGTTCGACAAGCAGTACGTGCGCGACTGGTCGTCGCACCTGGACTGGGACCGCACCGCGCCCGGCCCCGAGGTCCCGGCCGAGGTCATCGGGGTCGTGCACGACCGCTACGCCGAGGTCTACCGCCGGATCACCGGGCGGGACTGGGTCTCGCCGACGCCGTGACGGAGGGCTACGCGACGGCGCCGGACGGCGCCCGGATCGCGTTCGAGGCGCTGATCAACCTGATGGTCAGCCCGCAGTGGAGGTGGTCACACCCCGGTCCGCCGTCCGTCCTCGGCGACGACACGATGACTCCGCGCGCCCGCCGCGAGCACCGCCGCGCCAGTGAACGTCACGACGCCTGGGACGTGCTGCCGGGCGTCACCGCACCCACGCTCGTCCTGCACGGCACCGACGACGCGTTCGCCCCGGTCCGGAACGGCACGCTCCTGGCCATCCCCGGCGCGACGTTGCACCTGTTCGACGGCGCCCGGCACGCCTACTTCCTGGAACGCCGGGACGAGGCGAGCGCGGCCGTGCTGGACTTCCTCGACGCCCACCCGCTCCGGGACCGACCCCGGGCATGATCGATCTGGGTGGTCGACCTGTGGCCACCCATGGCCCGGACCTGCACACACAGATCGATCACCGTCGCATCGGTGACCCGACGCGCCGAGGTCGGGCCCGACAGGCGGCGTAGTGTGCGGACGTCGCGCCGCTGGAAGTCGGCGAACGTGGAGCCGCGGGTCAGGATGCGGTCGGCGACGGTCACCGGGGTCGGCGGCTCGTCGTGTCGGGGTCCGGCCGCCCCTCACGTTCCAGCGCGGCGAGCAGGTTCTCGGCCGTGGGGACGTCGGTGACCAGGCGGTTGAACAGCCCGGCCCGGGACGCGCCGATGATGCTGGGCACCTTCTCCTCGCCCACCGCGACGGCGATCGTGCGGGGGATCGCGCGCACCTGCTCCGGTGAGATCCGCACCATCCGGTCGCTGCCCGGGAACTCGACCTCCTTGCCGTCGGGGGCGAAGAAGTTCAGGCAGACGTCGCCGGCGGCGGTGCGCAGGCCCTCGTCGTCCAGCGGGACCGAGGTGGAGATCGAGTCCCGGGACACCGGTGGCGCGCCGATGCCGACCAGGGCGACCTGGGCCCGGTTCCACATCCCGGTGACGCGGCGGAACTCGGGGTCGTCGGCCAGCGTCGCGCTCATCGCGGGCGAGGGCATGGCCTGGGCGAACAGGAAGTGCGGGCGCCCGCGCATCCGCTCCGCCACCGCGCGGGTGATCTCGTTGGTCTGATGCCACGCCTCGGGCTCGGACACCCCTCCCACGGTGGGGCCGATGTCGATCCCGGCCACCGACGGCAACGCGGCGTGGCTGAGCTCGTGCACTGTCCGTCCGGAGGAGACCAGCAGGACGTCGCCGGGGGACAGTGCCGCCTCGCGCAGGGCCTCGCCGACCGGCTCGACCAGCGTGCTGCCCAGACCGTGCCCGCTGAACGGCGCGAACCACACCCGGTCCACGCCGAGCGCGCCGGCCAGACGCTCCAGGTGTGCGTCCACCGCGACCGACTCCGGGTCGTGCACGGTGATCCGGACCAGCCCGATCCGCCGCGCCTCGGACAGCAGCCGGCTCACCGTCGGCCGGGATACCGAGAGGCGCTCGGCGATCGTGGCCTGGTTCAGCTCGTCGAGGTAGTAGAGCCGCGCGGCCCGATGCATCAGCCCGAGGTCGCGCCGCGAGTACTCGCGCGCCGCCATGAGCGATCTCCCTTCCGCCGGTGGGCCGACTGTAGCCCTCCGAGCCACGTCATGCACATATGTGCAGTACTGAACGAACGTGTTGACAAATGTTCAGCGCCCGGCGCACAGTCGTTCCCAGCGCATGCAGACGCCCGCATGACACGCACCAATGGAGGTAGACCGTGTCGGAACAGATCCCCAGCCGGATGCAGGCCGTGGTCGTGCACGGCCCCGAGGACTACCGCCTCGAGGAGGTGGACGTCCCCACCCCGGGGCCCGGCGAGCTGCTGATGAAGGTCGAAGCCGTCGGCGTCTGCGCCAGCGACCTGAAGTGCTACCACGGTGCCGCGAAGTTCTGGGGCGACGAGAACCGCCCCGCCTGGGCGCAGACCGGTGTCACCCCGGGCCACGAGTTCGTCGGTGTCGTCGTCTCCGGTGACGAGGCCGGGTTCGCGCATCACCGGGTGGGCATCGGCGACCGGATCGTCTGCGAGCAGATCGTCCCGTGCGAACAGTGCCGCTACTGCCTGCGCGGCCAGTACTGGATGTGCGGCCCGCACGACATGTTCGGCTTCCGCAACTTCGACGGCGCGATGGCCCAGTACATGCGCGTCCCGACCCGCGCCCGGGCGCACAAGGTGTCGACGGACCTGGAACCTGCGCACGCCGCGTTCGCCGAGCCGCTGTCCTGCGCGCTGCACGCGGTCGAGCGCGCCACGATCTCGTTCGACGACGTCGTGGTCGTCGCCGGCTGCGGCCCGATCGGGCTCGGCCTGATCGCCGGCGCCCGGGCCAAGAACCCGCGCCTGCTGATCGCCCTGGACCTCGACGACGCCAAGCTGGAGCTGGGCCGTCGCACCGGTGCCGACCTGACGATCAACATCGGCTCCGAGGACGCGGTCGCCAGGGTCAAGGAGCTGACCGAGGGCTACGGCGCCGACGTCTACCTGGAGGGGTCGGGTGCCACCCCGGCCGTCGCGCAGGGCCTGAACCTGCTGCGCAAGCTCGGCACCTACGTCGAGTACTCGGTCTTCGGCTCGGACGTGACCGTCGACTGGTCGATCATCTCCGACGACAAGGAGCTCGACGTCCGGGGCGCGCACCTCGGCCCGCACTGCTGGCCGGCCGCGATCAAGATGCTGGAGGACGGGAAGCTCCCGGTCGCCGACATCTGCACCCACCAGGTGCCCCTGGCGGAGTTCCAGAAGGCCCTCGACCTGGTCGGCGACACCGCTGGTGCGTCGGTGAAGGTCTCGATCCTGCCGAACAGCTGACGGCCGAGAAGCCGACGGCCCAGACGTCCCGGAGTATAGCGATGAGCAACGCCGCCATCAGCAATCCCCACGAGACCTTCCTCGACCGGATCGGGATCCCGCACGTACTGCGCTGGGGGTTCCTCGGACTGCTGGTCTTCATGACCGGCAACGGCACCGAGTCCAACTTCATCTCCCCGCACATCGAGTCCGTGCTGGGCAGCCCCGAGGCCACCGTCGCCACGATCATCTCGCTGTACGGCGTGTCCGTGCTGGTGGGTAGCTACCTGGCCGGGGCGTTCTCCGACCTCTGGGGCCCGAAGCGGGTGATGGCGGCCGGCGCGGCCGTCTGGATCGTGTTCGAGTTGCTGTTCCTGGCCAGCCTCGCCATCGGCAGCCTGCCGCTGGTGTTCCTGACCTACTTCCTGCGCGGCTTCGGCTACCCGCTGTTCGCGTTCTCGTTCCTGGTCTGGGTCAACCTCGTCAGCCCGTACGAGCGCAACGGCAAGGCCGTCGGCTGGTTCTACGTCATGTTCACCGGTGGCCTGCCCACGCTCGGCTCGCTGTTCGCGATCGGCATGATCCCGGCGTTCGGCGGGGACACCGTGGGGGAGACCGCGGCGATGGTCGGCTCGATCGCGCTGGTCGTGATCGGTTTCTTGATCGCGCGGTTCGGCATCTCCGAGGAGCGCGGCACCCGGCGGGTCGCCCCGGAGGGCGAGACGAACGCGCAGGTCATCAGCGCCGGTCTGCGGCTGACCGCGACCCAGCCGAAGATCCTGATGGGCTTCCTCGTCCGTCTGATCAACACCGCGCCGCAGTACGGCATGTTCATCATCCTGCCGACCGTGATCGCCGACGAGCTCGGATGGGGCCAGACCCGCTGGCTCACCATGACCGTCTTCGTCTACGCGACGAACATCCTGGTCAACGCCGTGTTCGGGGCGGTCGGGGACAGGTGGGGCTGGCGACGCACCGTGCAGTGGTTCGGCGTCTTCGGCTCCGCCGTGGGCCTGCTGCTGTGGTGGTACGTGCCGCAGATCGTCCCGGCCGGTTCGACCTGGGGCTTCTGGGTCTCGGTCGCCGCCGGCTGCGTGTTCGGCTGCCTGCTCGCCGGGTTCGTCCCGATGGGCGCGATCATGCCGGCGCTCGCACCCGACCACAAGGGAGCGGCGATGGCCATGTACACCACGGCCGCCGGTGGCGCGGCCTTCCTCGGCGCGGCCGTCGTCGCGGTGATGCTCGCCGTCGGCGCGGGCAACGTCGGAGTGGTCTGGGCGTTCGTCGTCCTCTACGCCGCCGCGTTCGTGATGGTCTCGTTCCTCAAGGTCCCGTCCGACGAGAAGAGCGCCCGCGCTGCTGTCGCGGCGCACTGACCCACCCCCCGCACCACCCGATCCGTCCCGGGAGGGACCCCGCATGACCAGGATCTTCGACGACCCGGCGGACTTCGCCGACGACCAGCTGGCCGGCTTCCTCGACCTCTACACAGACCGGGTCCGGGGGGTGCCCGGTGGTGTGGTCTCGTACCGCACCGGCACGCCCCAGGTGGGCGTCGTGATCGGCGGCGGGTCCGGGCACTACCCGGCGTTCTGCGGGACGGTCGGGCCCGGCTTCGCCACCGGCGCGGTGGTGGGCAACATCTTCACCTCGCCGTGGGCGGCCCCGGCCTACTCCGTGGGCAAGGCCGCCGACCAGGGCAAGGGTGTCATCTTCAGCTTCGGCAACTACGCCGGCGACGTCATGAACTTCGGGATCGCCGCCGAGCGGCTGCGCGCCGAGGGGATCGACACGCGGATCGTCATCGTCACCGACGACGTCGCCTCGGCCGAGGAGCAGGAGAAGCGCCGCGGGATCGCGGGCGACTTCACCGTGTTCAAGGTGATGGGCGCGGCCGCCGCCGAGGGCGTCGGCATCGACGAGGTGGAGCGCCTGGGCCGGGCCGCGAACGCTGCCACCCGAACCCTCGGCGTCGCGTTCTCCGGCGCCACGTTGCCGGGCGAGGACGAGCCGCTGTTCACCGTGCCCGACGGCCACCTCGGCCTGGGCCTGGGTATCCACGGTGAGCCGGGCATCCGCGACGTCGCGATGCTGCCGGCCCGCGAGCTCGCGGATCTGCTGGTCGACGAGGTGCTGAAGAACGCGCCGCCCGGCGCCGGGCGCCGGATCGGGACGATCCTCAACGGACTCGGCACCACCAAGTACGAGGAGCTGTTCCTGCTCTGGGGCCACGTCGCGTCCCGGCTGCGCGACGCCGGGTACGAGGTCGTCGACCCGGAGGTCGGCGAGCTCGTGACCAGCCTGGACATGGGTGGCTGCTCGCTGACCCTGATGTGGCTCGACGACGAGCTGGACCCGCTCTGGCGCGCCGACGCCTATACTCCCGCCTACCGCAAGGCGGCCGCGCCGGTGGCCGAGCTGCGGGCCCCGACCGCCGACGAGGAGGCCGAGGCCGACGCCGTCGTCACCGCACCCGAGGCGACCGACGCCGCGCGGAACCTGGCCACGACGGTCCGCGCGAGCCTGGACGTGATGGCCACGGTGCTCACCGACAACGAGCACGAGCTCGGCCGGATCGACGCGGTCGCCGGGGACGGGGACCACGGCCGGGGGATGCTCAAGGGCATCACCGCCGCCGTGGACCGGGTCGGTGCGCAGGGCGATCAGGTCGGCGGCGCCTGGCGGCTGGCCCGGGCCGGGCAGGCCTGGGCCGAGCGCGCGGGCGGCACGTCCGGGGTGCTCTGGGGCGCGGCGCTGGAGTCGTTCGGGCGCGCGCTCGGCGACTCCGCGCAGGACTATCCGGCCGCCGAGGTGACCCGCGGCGTGCGCGCGTTCGCGGACGCGATCGTCGAACTCGGCGGCGCGAAGCTGGGGGACAAGACCCTGCTCGACGCGCTGCTGCCGTTCGTCGACGAGCTGGAGGCCCGCGTCGGCGACGGCGAGGAGCTGGCACCGGCCTGGAGGGCCGCGGCGTCCGTCGCGACCGCGGCCGGGAAGGCCACATCGGACATGCGGCCCAGGATCGGCCGCGCTCGGCCGCTGGCCGAGAAGAGCGTCGGTACCCCCGACGCGGGAGCGACCTCGATGGCCCTGATCGTCACCGCGGTCGGCTCCGTTCTGGAAGGGAAGTAGTACGTGGACACGCTGCGGATCGTGGTCGGCTCGGACGATGCCGGCTTCGACTACAAGGAGATCCTCAAGGCCGACCTGCAGGACGACGACCGGGTCTCCGAGGTGACCGACGTCGGCGTCGCCGCGGACGGGCACACCTCCTACCCGCACATCGGCGTCGAGGCGGCGCGGATGGTCGCCGACGGCCGGGCCGACCGGGCGCTGCTGGTGTGCGGCACCGGGCTCGGCGTCGCGATCTCGGCGAACAAGGTGCCGGGCATCCGGGCGGTCACCGCGCACGACTCGTTCTCGGTGGAGCGCTCGGTCCTGTCCAACAACGCGCAGGTGCTGTGCTTGGGCCAGCGCGTCGTCGGGGTGGAGCTGGCGCGGCGCCTGGCGGGGGAGTGGCTGGGCTACCGGTTCGACCCGCGGAGCTCGTCGGCGGAGAAGGTCGACGCGCTCAACGGCTACGACACCGCCGTCGGCCCGGTCGAGGGTGCCCGCGTCTGTACCGGCTGCTGATGTTCGACCTCAGCGGGAAGGTCGCGCTGGTCACCGGCGCCACATCCGGGATCGGTGCCGAGGTGGCGCGGACCCTGGCCGCGCGCGGGGCCGTGGTGGCCGGCGCGGACCTGTCCCCCGGACGTGCCGGAGGTGTGCACGTCCGGGCACCGGGTCGATGTCGCCGACCCGGACAGCGTCGCGGGATGCGTGGACGGGATGCGTGGACGGGGTGCTGGAGAGGTACGGGCGGGTCGACGTCCTGGTGAACTCCGCCGGCGTCGCCCGGCTGGCTCCGGCCACCGAGCTCCCGCTCTCCGACTGGACGCTCACGATGAACGTGAACCGCCTACTGCGCGTCCAAGGCAGGGATCAACGGCATGACCCGGACGCTGGCGTTGGAGTGGGGCCCGCACGGGGTGACGCTCAACGCGGTGTCGCCGACGGTCGTGCTCACCGAGCTCGGGAAGGCCGCGTGGGACAACCCGGCCGGGGATGCGCACAAGGCGGAGATCCCGGCCGGGCGCTTCGCCGAGCCGGCCGAGATCGCGGCCGCCGTCGTCTACCTCTCCTCGGACGAGGCCGCCATGGTCAACGGCACCGAGCTGCGCGTCGACGGCGGGTTCACGATCCGGTAGGGCGGGGGCCGGTAGGCGTTCATGTCGGTATGGCCCCATGGGGACATGCAGGTACTCGCCTCCGGTGCGCCGATGCTGCTGGTGTCGCTGTCCGGGCTGACCGACGCCGATGACGCGGCCCGCGCCCGTGCCGTCGCGTTCGCCGGTGACCTGGACCGGCGCCGGGTCCCGCTCACCCACCTGGTGCAACCGCGCGGGCCGGAGGGGCCCCACGGGAATGGGGCACTGCGGCGCGGCGACTCCCTGGTCCGCTGGATCGCGGGCCGGGTCCGCGCCGGCGACGACGTGCTGCTGCACGGCTACGACCACACCGCCGACCCGGTCGGCTCCTGGCAGAACGGCGCCGTGCCGCGGATCGGGCGGCGCACCGAGTTCGGCGCCCTGCCCCGGCACGAGGCGACGCTGCGGCTCACCGCGGCGCGCCGGATCCTGACCTCGATCGGGCTGAGCACCGACGGGTTCGCCCCGCCCGGCTGGGCCGCATCCGACGGCACCGTGGCCGCGCTGCACGAGCACGGTTTCCGGTTCTGCGCCGACGAGTCCGCGCTGCGCTCGTTCGACCCGTCCCGGCCCTCGATCGGCGCACGGGTGCTCACGTTCCGCAGCTCGGACCAGTGGCCCCGATCAGCCCAGTGGCCCCGATCAGCACAGTGGCCCCGATCAGGACAGCGTCAGGCCGGCGAGCACCGGCGCGCCCAGGCGCTGGAACAGGCCGCGGCGCGCACGGCGGGCCGCGGTGGGGTAGTCCGGATCGCGCTGCGGTCCAAGGACCTGCGCAAACCGCACCGGGTCCAGGCCGCGCTGGCGGCCGTGGACGCGGCGATCGCGGCCGGCGCCGTCCCGTCGGTGCACCGCCTGCTCGGCGAGAATGGTCACGTCGAGCAGGCCGGCACGTTCGCCGTAGGCTGACGTCCGTGGCCAGAGTGGTGGTGGACGTGATGCCCAAGCCCGAGATCCTCGACGTGCAGGGCCAGGCCGTGAACCGTGCGCTGGGCCGGATCGGTGTGTCCGGTGTCAGTGACGTCCGGCAGGGCAAGCATTTCGAGCTCGAGGTGTCCGACGGCGTGGACGACGAGACGTTGCATCGTCTCGCCGGGTCGCTGCTGGCCAACCCGGTGATCGAGGACTGGACGGTGACCCGGCTGTGAGCACGTCCTCGTCGAGCACGCGGGTCGGCGTCATCACGTTCCCGGGCACCCTCGACGACGTCGACGCGGCACGCGCCGTGCGGATCGCCGGCGCCGAGGCCGTCCCGCTCTGGCACGGCGAGGCCGACCTGCGCGGTGTGGACGCCGTCGTCGTCCCGGGCGGGTTCTCCTACGGCGACTACCTGCGCGCCGGCGCGATCGCCAGCCTCGCCCCGATCATGCGCGAGGTCGTCGACGGTGCCGGTCGCGGCCTGCCCGTGCTGGGCATCTGCAACGGCTTCCAGATCCTCTGCGAGGCCGGGCTGCTGCCGGGGGCCCTGGTCGCCAACGCCGGGCTGACGTTCCTGTGCCGGGACGTGGTGCTGCGTGTGGACAGCACCTCCACCGCCTGGACCCGTGGCTACGCCTCCGGCGACGAGTTGCTGATCCCGCTCAAGTCGCAGGAGGGCCGCTACGTCGCCGCGCCCGACACCCTGTCCGCGCTGGAGGACTCCGGCCGCGTGGTGTTCCGCTACCGCGACGGCGCTCCGAACGGCGCCTCGAACGACATCGCCGGGGTGACGAACGAGGCGGGCAACGTGGTCGGCCTGATGCCGCACCCGGAGCACGCCACCGATGTCCTCACCGGTCCGTCCACCGACGGACTGGCCCTGTTCCGCTCGGTCCTGGCGAC
>JAKDNL010000396.1 GCA_030451825.1 Pseudonocardia sp.
GGGGCCGGGGACCGACCGCAGGGGCGCGACCCTCGTCGTGGCCGCACCGGCGGTGGCCGGCCTGGGACGATGACCCCCGGGTGGGTGGGGAGCGGCGGCCGGTCCCGTCGCCGCAGGGTCAGCGCCGGGCCGGGTAGGTCACGCCCAGCCCGTGCTCGAGCAGCGCGAACGCCCGCTCGCCGTAGGCGCGCACGTCGGCGGCGATCTCGGCCGGGCGGTCGTCGGCGAGGAGCCGGTGCCGGCTGTAGTCGACCAGCGCGGTGTGCACACCCAGCAGCGCGTTCGCGACCGCCCGCGGCACCGGGTCCACGGGCAGGTCGCCGCCCGCGGCGTGCTCGGCGGCCCCCCTGTCGTGATCGGCGGCCCCCTCGTGCTCAGCAGTCAGGGCGCCGGCCAGCGCGGCGGCGATGCCGGCGTGCACCTGCTGTTCGCGCCCCCGCAACGCCGCGCTGGCCGCGATCACCCGGGCCGTGGTGCGCATCTGATCGAGCGTGGCCAGGTCGCCCTCGGCGATCCGGTCGAGCCGGCCACCCGTCCCGAGCACGAACGCGCGGAACGCGGCCAGCGCCGGCTCGCCGGCCGACCTGTCACGGACGGCCTCGACCAGGCGCGCCCCGAAAGCTTCCAACCCGGAGAAGAACAGCGCCTCCTTGGTCGGGAAGTAGTTGAACAGGGTCGCCTCCGCGACCTCGGCCTCCCGGGCGATCTCGGCCACGGTCACGCCGTCGAAACCGCGCTCGATGAACAGCCGGTGCGCGGTCTCCGCCAGGCGCTGCCGGGTCTGTTCCTTCTTCCGCTCCCGCAGTCCCACCCGGACAGGGTAACTCCAGTCTTACTGCAGCCCGATCTTTCGGGTCTCATCGATAGTTCGAGGAGATGGCCATGACCGACGACGACGTGCTCGACCTGGTCCACCGCTGGGCGTCCGCCGAGCAGGACAACGACCCGGACCGGCTCGACCGGCTGCTCGCCGAGGCGTTCGTGGGTGTCGGCGCGGCCGGGTTCGTGCTCACCCGCACCCAGTGGTTGGAGCGCTTCGGCAACGGCCTGCGCAACGAGCGGTTCACCATCGAGCAGCCACAGGTGCACCGGTACGGCACGAGCGCGGCCGTGGTCGTCGGTGTCGATGCGCAGCAGACGACCATGGGCGAGCGGGACGTCTCCGGGCGGTTCCGGGTCACGCTCACCGCGGTGCGCCCGGGCGACGAGTGGCTCCTGGGCGCCGTACACATCGGCGCCCTGCAGCGTGCGCCGGGCGGCGAGCGATGACCGAGGACCTGAACTTCCACGTCCTGGAGATCCCTCGCGGGGACACGGCGCCGTCATGACCCGGGCGGTGCCCGAGGGCCGCCGTCGCGGCCGTGCACCCGTGCGTGCGCTCCTGCGCCGCTGGCCCACCGTGGTCGGCCTGCTCGCCGCGCTCGCGGCATTCCTCGGCGGGGCCGACCGGACGACCCTGGGAATCGCCGTCGCCATCGCCGCCACCTGCTACCTGGCGGCCTCCGCCCTCGAGCGGCCGTGGGCGGCCTGGGCGGCGATCCCGGGCTGCGGCCTCGCCGTCGTCGTCGGCCGCCTGCTCGGAGCAGATCCGCTCACGACACTGGCCGTCATCGCCGTCGCACTCGTCGTCGTCGGCCTGATCACCCGAGCCTCGCGCGCGGCACTGAGCGCCGAGGCGACGGCCCTGCTGGCCTACGGGGGCCTCACGGTGATCGCACTCGCGATCGCTCCGACGGTCGGGCTCGTGCTGGTCGCCGTCACGCTCATCGCACACGCCGTCTGGGACGTCGTGCACCTGCGGCGCCGGGTCGTCGTCCCGCCCTCACTCGCCGAGATCTGCATCGCACTCGACGTCTCCCTCGGGCTCACCGTCCTCCTCGGGCTCCTGCTCACCTGATCCCCGAGGAGGCGGGGGCACCTCCCGATCCGCCGATGCACCGACGCCCGCAGATCCGGTTCACACATCAGAAAGGACATCTCATGAGCACCACGCGTCACACCGGGTCGGACGCTCGCGGTGCCTGCGCGCCCGGCGTTCGTACCACCAGGTCGCTTCTGGGGTACGGGCTGATCGCGGGGCCGTTCTACGTGCTGGCCTCGGTCATCGAGGGGATCGTCCGGCCCGGTTTCGACTTCACCCGCCACGACTGGAGCCTGCTGGCCAACGGTGACGTCGGCTGGATCCACATGGTCGTGCTGGCGGTGACCGGCCTGATGGTCGTGGCCGCGGCGGCCGGCTTCGTCCGCGCGCTACGCGGCGGGCGGCGCTCCGGGGCCGCCGGTTGGTTCCTCGCCGTGTACGGCGCCGGCATGATCGGGGCCGGCGTCTTCGCCGCCGACCCGGCCGACGGTTTCCCGCTCGGCACGCCCGACGGCCCCACCGTGACGCCGAGCATCGACGGCCTGCTGCATCTGGCGTTCGGTGGCCTCGGCTTCCTCGGGCTGGTGATCTGCTGCCTGATCCTCGCGCGACTGTTCCGGAAGGAGAACGCCCGCGGTTGGGCCGGCTTCTCGCTCGCGACCGGCGTGCTGTTCCTCGCCGCCTTCGTCGGCATCGCGTCCGGTGGGGCGGCCACGCGTTTCGGCGTGCTGGCCTTCACGGCCGCGGTCCTGCTCGCCTGGACCTGGCTGTTCCTCGTCAGCTCCAGGATGTACCGGCTGACCGGGTGAGCCCCCACCGAAAGGACACTTCCGTGCGCAAGATCATCAACTCCACCTACGTCACCCTCGACGGGATCATCCAGAGCCCGCAGAACTGGCCGTCGACGGGCGGCTACGGTGACGCGGGGAACCAGGTTCAGACGGAACTGGTGCAGCGCTGCGACGGCGTGCTGCTGGGCCGGCGATACCGAAGTACGTCGTCTCGACGACGCTGACCGACCCGCAGTGGCACAACACGACCGTCATCGACCACGACCCGATCGACACCATCGACGCCCTCAAGCGCCGGCCCGGCGCCGACATCGTCCAGTACGGGTTCGGCCCGCTGGCCCACGCCCTCATGGCCGCGGGGCTGCTCGACGAGCTGCGCCTCTGGGTTCACCCGTTCTTCGTCGGCACCGGCACGACCGGCGACCTGCTCCACCGCCCGGGCTCGTCCGGCACGTTCGACCTCGCCGAGGTGACCAGCCTCGACAACGGCATCGTCATCCTCACCTACCGGGCCCCCTGGTGACGACGAGTCCGTGCCGGCCTCAGGCCACCGCGATCCCGCCGAGCACGGTGGGGTCCACCACGTACTCGCCGCCGTCGGCCGCGGTGAACCGGGCCAGCAGTGCCTCCGGGGCTGCGAGCGTCGTCCACGCCGTGGCGCACCCGGCGGTGGCCCGCTCGCGGTCCTCCGTCCAGGTCATGCCCGCGCGGTGCTCGTCGACGTCGCCGCGGTAGAGCCGGACCGGTGCGCCCGGACGCGGGGCGGGCTCGCCGTCCACGGCGTAGCCGGCGGCGCCGAACAGCTCCACCCACTGCTCGGGATCGAGGCGGTGCGTGGGCCGTCGCGGCCCGGTCCACGCGTCGGCGACCGCGCGCGGCAGCACCTCGGCGGGCAGCAGATCGGCCTCGGTCAGCTCGACGAGCAGCGCGGGCGCGCGCTCGTGCCCGACCCGGGCAGCGGCGGTCTCCCACTCGGCGCGGCTGAGCGCGACGCCGCGATCCAGCAGGGCGTTGACGGTGATCTCGTAGAGTCCCGCGCTCACGGACGTCTCCCCCGCATGCTGTGTCCGGTGTCCGCAGGCCGCCCCGTGCGGTAGGGATATCGTCCTCCCCCGGAGTTCGCCGGTTTCCCCACGCTCGAGGATGGAACGTTCATGACGTCCGAAGTGCGAGAGCAGCCGACGACCGGGTCCACCGATCTGCTGGCCTGGTTGCGGGGCGCCGTGCGCGACCCGTCGTCGCTGCGCGCCCGGGCCACCGACCGGCTCGCCCACGCCCACGACGCCTCGCACTTCGCGCTCACCCCGCGCGCGGTCGTCACCGCCGCCGACGCCGACGAGGTCGGACGGCTGTTCGCGGCCTCCGCCGGTGCCGGGGTCCCGCTCGCGTTCCGGTCCGGCGGGACGAGCCTGTCCGGGCAGGGCGGCACCGACGGGATCCTCGTCGACACCCGGCGGCACTTCCGCGACATCGAGGTCCTCGAGGACGGCGCGCGGGTGCGGGTCGGCCCCGGCGCGACCATCCGTCAGGTCAACACCCGCCTGCAGCGCTTCGGACGCAAGCTCGGGCCGGACCCGGCCAGCGAGATCGCGTGCACGGTCGGCGGCGTCGTCGCGAACAACTCCAGCGGGATGGCCTGCGGCACCGTCGCGAACAGCTACGCCACCCTCGACTCGCTGGTGCTCGTGCTGCCCTCGGGCACCGTCGTCGACACCGCCGCCACCGAGGCGGACGAGCGGCTCCGCGCCCTCGAACCGGACCTGCACTCCGGCCTGGCGCGCCTGCGCGACCGCGTCCGGCACGACTCGGACCTGCGCAAACGGGTCGAGCAGCAGTTCTCGATGAAGAACACCATGGGCTACGGGCTCAACTCCCTGCTCGACCACACCCGGCCGGCCGACATCCTCGCCCACCTCGCGGTGGGCAGCGAGGGAACGCTGGGCTTCATCGCCGCGGTCGTCCTGCGGACCGTCCCGGTGCTCTCGCACGCCCGCACCGGGCTGCTCGTGTTCGACGACCTCGCCGCGGCCACCGGGGCGCTGCCCGCGCTGGTCGGGACCGGGCCCGCGACGATCGAGCTCCTCGACGCCACGTCGCTGCGCGTGGGCCAGCGCGACCCGCAGGCCGACGAGCTGCTGCGCACCCTGGCCGTCGACCGTCACGCCGCGCTGCTGCTGGAGTACCAGGCCGACTCCGCGGCCGAGGCCGACGACCTGGCCGGAACGGCCCGCCGGGTCCTCGACACGCTGCCGCTGGTCACCGAGAGGAGCGCCGGCGGAACGAGCATGGGCGGCGCCGGTGCGCTCACCTCCGAGCCGGCCACCCGGGCCGGGTACTGGCACATCCGCAAGGGGCTCTACGCGATGGTCGCCGGGGCCCGCCCGCAGGGCACGACGGCACTGCTCGAGGACGTCGTCGTCCCCGTTCCCGAGCTGCTCCCCACCTGCCGGGAGCTGACCGCGATGTTCGACCGGCACGACTATCGGGACTGCGTGATCTTCGGTCACGCCAAGGACGGCAACATCCACTTCATGCTCACCGAGCGCCTCGGTGACGGTGCCCCGCTGGACCGGTTCTCCCGGTTCACCGACGAGATGGTCGAGCTGGTCCTGGGCCACGGCGGCTCGCTCAAGGCCGAGCACGGCACCGGCCGGATGATGGCCCCGTTCGTGCGCCGCCAGTACGGTGACGAGCTCTACGACGTGATGCGCGAGATCAAGCGGCTGTGCGACCCGCGGGGGCTGCTCAACCCCGGTGTGGTGCTCACCGACGAGCCGGACGGGCACCTGCAGCACCTGAAGTCCTCCCCACCCGTCGAGACCGAGGTCGACCGTTGCGTGGAGTGCGGGTTCTGTGAGCCCGTCTGCCCGAGCCGGGACCTGACGACGACCCCGCGGCAGCGGATCGTGCTCCGCCGCGAGATCCAGCGCGCCCGCGACGCCGGGGACACCGGCCTGCTCGAGGTGCTGCAGCGGGAGTACGCCTACGACGGGATCGACACCTGCGCCGCGGACGGCATGTGCCAGACCGCCTGCCCCGTCCTGATCAACACCGGTGACCTGGTCACCCGCATGCGCGCCGAGCAGGCGGGAACGCCGGCCTCGACGGGCTGGACCGTCGCCGCCCGGCACTGGGACGCCGCGACCCGGGCCGCGGCCACCGCGCTGAGCACGGCCACGTTCCTTCCGGCCCCGGTCGTCGCCGGCGCGAACACGCTGGTGCGCAAGGCCGTCGACTCCGACGACACGGTCCCGCTCTGGTCCCCGGAGCTCCCCGGGGGCGGGCGGCGCCGCGGCGGCCCGGTCGCGCCCACGGATCCGGTGGCGGTGCTGTTCTCCTCCTGCACCACCACGATGTTCGGCGCGGCCGCGGCGGGCCCCGGAGCGACGGCCGCGTTCTCGACGTTGTGCGAGCGGGCGGGCGTGCCGATCGCGACGCCGGCGCGCATGCCGTCGCTGTGCTGCGGGACGCCGTGGAAGTCCAAGGGCATGTCCCGCGGCTACGAGGAGATGGCCTCGCGGGTGCTGCCCGCTCTCTGGGAGGCCACCCGCCGCGGTGAGCTGCCGGTCGTCGGGGACGCGTCGTCGTGCACCGAAGGCGTCCGTCTCATGATCGAGAAGGGGCCGGAACGCTTCCGGGCGATGCGCGTCGTCGACGCCGTGGCGTTCGTCGCGGAGCACGTGCTGCCGCGCCTGAGCGTCACCGGGCCGGTCGGGTCCGTCGCGCTGCACCCGACGTGCTCGGTGACGAGGCTCGGCACGGCGCCGGTGCTGCGCGAGCTCACCGCGGCCGTCTCGTCGTCGGTGACCGTCCCCGACGAGTGGGGATGCTGCGGGTTCGCCGGCGACCGCGGCCTGCTGCACCCCGAGCTGACGGCGTCGGCGACCGCGCGTCAGGCCGCCGAGCTCGAACGCCACGGGCCCTTCGACGCCCACGTCTCCTGCAACCGCACCTGCGAGCTGGGGATGACCCGGGCGACCGGACGGCCCTACGAGAACGTGCTCGAGCTCGTCGAG
>JAKDNL010000397.1 GCA_030451825.1 Pseudonocardia sp.
CCACGCCCCGATCGTGGTGATCTTCGGTTCAGGGGACGCCGAGCAGGCGCAGGCCGGCGGTGGTGCCGGCGGCGAGCACCACCACCAGGACGAACGGGACCCGCAGCCACACCGCGGCGGCCGCGACCGCCACCCCGGCCGGGCGGGTCCACCCGGCGAACTCGGCCCCCTCGAACCAGGTACCCGTCGCGGCCAGGGCGACCAGCAGCGCCACGGCCCCGAGTTCGACGAGCCGAACGGTCCGCGCGGAGAGTTCGAGGCGCTCGCGCAACAGCAGCGGGGCAAGCCGCATCAGATAGGTGCCGCCGGCCAGCACGAGCAGAGCGGTCCAGGTCATGATCTGTTCCCGATCGTCCGGACGGCCCGGGCGAGCACCCGCGCGGCGACCGACCCGGTGGCATCGGGCCGGGAGCGGCTCCCCGCTCCGGACCACCCGGAACCACGCCGTCGCCCGGCCAGGCCGGCTCCGAGCAGACCGGCCAGCACCGGGACACCGGCCGGAGCGAACGGCGACGCCGCCAGCGCGACGACGGCCGCTCCCCCGCCGACCCGGCGGGCATCGGCCCGGCGCAGCATCGGGAACAGCATCGCCAGCAGGGCCGCCGGGAACGCCGCGTCCAGCCCGAACACCGACGGGTCGGGAATGCTCGTGCCGAGCAGCAGGCCCAGCGCGGTGCCGACCTGCCAGCAGGCGAACTTGATCGCGCCGAGCAACCAGAACGCCCGTCGCGCGCGAGCCGCGTCGTCGGAACGAGCCAGTACGAACGCCGTCGACTCGTCGGTGACGACGTGCGCGCCGAGAAACCGGGACGGCCCACGACCGATCGTGCCGGCCAGCGCGAGCCCGAACGGCAGGTGTCGCAGGTTGAGCACCAGACCGGCGACGACCGCGGCCACCAGGCCGCCTCCGGCCGCGAGCACGCCGGTGACCAGCAACTGCGCTCCCCCGGCGAAGACCAGGACCGACATCGCCATCGTCATCACCGGGGACAGCCCGGCAGCCGGTGCCAGCGCACCGAACGAGACCCCGACGACGCCGACGGCCACCGACAGCGCCACCGCGTCCCGAAGATCGGAGCCACGCCGTGGCGTCGACCGTGTCGTTCGTTCTGCCGAACCCATGACCGATACGATGAACGCACAAGGTACGGTTCGTCAAGCCGAACGAGGAGACCGATGGAACGAACGCCACCGTTGCAGACGATCGCGGCCGCCATCCGGCGCGAGCGTGCCCGGATGGGGATCTCGTCCGCCGAGCTGGCCCGCCGGGCCGGGATCGCGAAGTCGACGTTGTCCCAGCTCGAGGCCGCGACCGGGAACCCGAGCGTGGAGACGCTGTGGGCGATCGCGGTCGTCGCCGACGTCCCGTTCAGCACCCTCGTCGACCCGCCGCCGACGGCGGTGCGGGTGATCCGTGCCGGTGCGGGCCCGGCAATCCGGTCCGAGAGCTCGCCGTTCACCAGCCTGCTTCTCTCGGCCGGATCCGCCGGGTCACGGCGGGACCTGCACCTGATCACATCCGCGCCCGGGGAGCCGCGCACGGCCGAGGCGCACAGCCCGGGCACCACCGAGCACATGCTCGTCTCGCAGGGTCGATGGACGGCGGGGCCGGCCGGCGAGGAGGTCGAGCTCGACCCCGGCGACTACGTCACCTTCCCCGCCGACCGGCCCCATTCCTACCGGGCGCTGACCGGCCCCGCGTCCGCGGCCCTGATCATGGAGTACCAGTCGGCGATCACGAAGTGGCGGTGACACCGCTCGGCCCGCGCTGACCCGCTCCGGTCTGCCCCGGGTCCGGGGCGCCCTCGGTGGCCCGAGTCAGATCCCCGAGCGTGTCCCGCAGACCCTCGCTCGCGTCGTCGCCTCCGGATCCGCCCGTGTCCTCGCCCTGCTCGCTCTCCGGGATCGAGTACTGCTTGACCCAGTCGACCTGCATCTCCGACGGCTTCACATCACCGCCACCCTTGGGGAACCAGTCCAGCTGGATGCACAGGTGCATCGGGCCGGGAGGCAGGATCGAGGTATCCGTGGTGGTCCACCAGGGCTTACCGTCGAGGAACGCGGTGATGTGGTCCGGGGTCCACTCCACGGCCCAGTTGTGCCACTGCGTCGCGTCGACCTTGACCTCGCCCTGCTTCTGGCTGTTCTCCTCGCCGTAGTGCAGGAACATCTCGGTCTTCTGGCGGGTGTGGTCGCTCATCTCCATGAAGTCGACCTCGCCGCCGACCGGGAAGTTCTCCGCGTCCGGCCAGAGCAACAACAGCGCGTTGTACGACGGGTCGGACACCGGCGCCTTCACCCGGCCCTCCCACCGGCCGTACTTCTGGCCCGGATTCCAGGCCAGGCCGGCGGTCGTGCCCTCCGCGTCACCGTTGATCGTGAGCAGGCCGTCCTTGACCGACGCCGCGTCCGGAGAGCGCCGGCCGTTGCCGGCGTGCCCCTCCCCGTCGTAGGCCGACCATCCGGATATGCCCTTGTCGAACTCGTCGACCCGGTTCGGCTGACCCCACTTGTTCAGCACCGCCGCGCTGGTCGCGGCCCCGGAACCGACCGCGCCGGGAGCCGGGCCGGCCGCGACCGCACAGTCCGCCGGGGCCGGTGCAGGCTTCCCCGCCGCACCGGAGCTCCCGCTCGTCTGGTCGTCGGCCGGCTTCTCGTCGGCGGGCTTGTCCTCGGCAGGCTTCACGTCGACTGGCTTCTCGTCCGCGGGCTTCTCGTCAGCGGGCTTCTCGTCAGCGGGCTCGTCCGCCGCAGCCTTCGATGCCGCTGGGGCAGGGCCGGCTGGGAGTGGGACAGCGGCGGCGCCCTCGGACGATGAGTCGTCCGAAGATCCCGAGCCACCGGAGTCGCCCGACTCGTCCTCACCACCGGACTTCTGGTCCTCGGGCTTCTCCCCGGACGTCTCGTCCCCCGAGGCGTCGTCGCCGGGCTTCTCGCCAGCGGGCTTCTCCTCGGCCGGCTTCTCCTCGGCCGGCTTCTCATCCGCGGGCTTCTCGTCCCCGGCGGCGTCGTCGCCGGACTTCTGGTCCGCGGACGTGCTGTCGTCCGGCTTCTGCTCACCCCCGGACGCGTCACCCCCGGCGGGCTCGTCGCCGGCGGGCTTCTCGTCACCAGCGGTGGCGGGATCACCCGGTCCGGATCCACCCGCCGTGACCGGCCCGGTCGCGGGGCAGTCGGTCGGTGCCGCGACCGTCCGGGCCGGAACGTCCGCGATCGCGACCGTCGGCGCGATCAGCATGGCCGCGGCAACGACGCCCGCGATTGTCACAGAGCGTCTCATTCGGTTCCTCCGCCACTTTCGTCTCGTTGAACCCTGACGTCTCGTGCTTCCCAGCGGACGCTATGTGTCCCACGGTCACCGTGTGCACCGCTGTCACCACATCGAGTCGGTAAATCAACAGCCGGGTGACGACGGAATGTGCACGAGAGGGAACGGAGGAGGCCCGTCACACGACAGCGCCCCGCCCGGTTGACCCGGACGGGGCGTTGTGTTCAGGACTCGCAGATGCGAGGAGGAGGCCTACCAGCCGCGCGTGGCGTATCGCTGGCCCTCCGGGAGGTCCGCGATGTTGATCCCGACCATGGCCTCACCGAGGCCGCGGGAGACCTTGGCGATCATCTCCGGGTCGTCGTGGAACGTGGTGGCCTTGACGATCGCGGACGCGCGGTGCGCGGGGTCGCCGGACTTGAAGATGCCCGAGCCCACGAACACGCCCTGCGCGCCGAGCTGCATCATCATCGCGGCGTCGGCCGGGGTGGCGATGCCACCGGCGGTGAACAGCACGACCGGCAGCTGCCCGGTGCGGGCGATCTCGGTGACCAGGTCGATCGGCGCCCGCAGCTCCTTCGCCGCGATGTAGAGCTCCGCGGTGTCCATCGTGGTCAGCTTGCCGATCTCGGAGCGGATCGAGCGCATGTGCCGGGTCGCCTCGACGACGTTGCCGGTGCCGGCCTCGCCCTTGGAGCGGATCATGGCCGCGCCCTCGGAGATCCGGCGAAGGGCCTCACCCAGGTTCGTCGCACCGCACACGAACGGCACGGTGAACGCCCACTTGTCGATGTGGTGCGCCTCGTCGGCCGGGGTCAGCACCTCGGACTCGTCGATGTAGTCGACGCCGAGGGACTCGATGACCTGGGCCTCGACGAAGTGGCCGATCCGGGCCTTGGCCATAACCGGGATGGACACCGCGTCGATGATCCCGGCGATCATGTCCGGGTCGCTCATCCGGGCCACGCCGCCCTGGGCACGGATGTCGGCCGGGACGCGCTCGAGCGCCATCACGGCGACCGCTCCGGCGTCCTCGGCGATCTTGGCCTGCTCGGCGGTGACGACGTCCATGATGACGCCGCCCTTGAGCATCTCGGCCATCCCGCGCTTGACCCGCGCGGTGCCGACGAGAGAAGCGTCAGCGGAACGAGCATCGGCACTGCCGGAGCTCGAGTTCTCGGGGCGGGCCTGGTCAGGGGACACGGACACCTCTACTCACCTCACTGACGGACGACTCGCCGAGTCTACGTCAGCGACCGGACTCGTTCCGCCCGGTTCCGGGTCCACGATCTCGAAGTAGACCGGCACCGGCGCCGTCCCGGCGAGGTGCAGCCAGCGGACCAGGCGGCGCGAGCGCAGGCCGAGGGTGTCGCGCACCGCGTCGTTGTGCACCCGGCGGGCGAGGATCACGAGCTGCTGGGCGTCGGCCAGCTCCGCCGACAGCGCACGGGACGACCGGGCGGGGTCGGCGTCCGCGAGCTGCCTGGTCAGAGCGTTCTCCGCGACCTCGCGAGCCTGCCGGGCACCGGCCGGGTCGCGGCCGTCCGGAGCCGGGGCGCTGGTCGCGGCGGCGGTGCGCGCGGCCGTGCGCAGGGGTCCGGCCCGCTTCTCCTCGAGCACCGCGGCGACGCGTCCGGCGACCTCGACCCGGCGGGCGAGCGCCGCGCCGAGCCCCGCGCGGGCGGCGTCGACCCGGCGGTGCAGGCGGTCCAAACGTCGGACGCGTGTCACGCACCACACGGTGAGAGCCGCCACCAGCAGCACGGCCAGCAGCACCGGCCCGACGACGAGGACGGTGTTCATGCGGGACCGCTGCTCACGCCGCTCCCCCTTCGACCGGGCGGGGGTCGGCGGCGATGGCGGCCCGGTAGACCTGCAGGACCTCCGTCGCGACCACCGGCCAGTCGAACTCCGCGGCCCGGGCCCGCCCGGCCGTGACCAGGCGCGCGCGTGCCGCCGGGTCGTCGAGCAGCGAGCCCAGCGTCGTGGCGAGCGCGGCGGAGTCACCGGTCGGCACCACCACCCCGGCCCGCGACTCCCGCCCGAGGACGGCGCGGAAGGCCTCGATGTCGCTGGCCACCACCGGCGTCCCGGCTGCCATCGCCTCCAGCAGCACCATCCCGAAGCTCTCGCCTCCGAGGTTGGGCGCGCAGTAGACGTCCATCGCGCGCAGGGCGGCGGCCTTCGTCGTCTCGTCGACGGATCCGAGCACGTCGATCCGTCCCCCCAGCCCCGGTCCGGCCTGGCGGCGCAGGGCCGCCTCGTCACCCCGTCCGACGACCAGCATCCGCAGGTCGGGCCGGGTGTGCGACAGCGAGCGGACCGCCTCGAGCAGCACCGGGAAGCCCTTGCGCGGCTCGTCGAATCGGCCGAGGAACCCGATGGTCGGTCCCGGACGGCGCCCGGGCAGGTCCGGGCCGTGGGCGTAGCGGGCGACGTCGACCCCGTTGGGCACCTCGGTCGCGTCGCCGCCCAGGTGCTCGACCTGCACACGGCGGGCCATCGCCGAGACCGCGATCCGGGCCGTCACCTTCTCCATCAACGGGCGCAGCATCCCCCCGAACGCGCTCAGCGCGCGGGAGCGCTCGGTCGAGGTGTGGAACGTGGCCACGATCGGCCCCTGCGCGACCGACAGGGCCAGGACCGAGATGGAGAACGTGGTCGGCTCGTGCAGGTGCAGCACGTCGAGCTCGTGCTCGGCGAGCCAGCGCCTGACCCGCGCGTAGGTGACCGGACCGAACGTCACCCGGGCCACCGATCCGTTGTAGGGCACGCCGAGCGCCCGGCCGGCGGAGGTGACGAAGTCCGGCGTGGCGGTGGCGTCCACCGCGGGTGCCAGCACCTCGACGTCGTGCCCGAGGGCCTGCAGCGCGGTGGCGAGGTCGAGGACGTGGGCCTGTACCCCGCCCGGCACGTCGAGCGAGTACGGGCACACGATCCCGATCCGCAGCGGTCCGCTCGTCGACGGTCCCGCCGGCCCCCGCCGGATCCGGCCGGGACTCATCTGGTCCGCTCCGCGACAGCGGGCACCCCGGCGACGTCGGCCCGGCCCGCGGCGTCTGGCTGCGGCAGGTCGGCGCTCCAGATCGGCTGCAGCATGTGCCAGTCCTCCGGCTTCGCCGCGATCATCGCGCCGAACTCGGTGGCCAGTGCCTGTACCGCGGCCGGGACCGACGCCCGGTCCGGGACTCCGATCTCCGCGCCGACCCGCACCCCCCACGCGTCCGGGGTGAACGTGGCGTAGGCCGGATGCAGCGCCGCGCCGGTCAGCAACGCGAGCCGGGCCGGGCCGGCCGGCAGCCGGGCCGGCGCGCCCAGGAAGTCGACCGGGACCCCGGTGCCGGCGAGGTCCCCGTCGGCGATCAGGCAGCCCACGCCCCCGGCCCC
>JAKDNL010000398.1 GCA_030451825.1 Pseudonocardia sp.
GAAGGGTCCCCTCGGGACGGGCCGGAGGCGGGGTGGGGCGACCTGTGCTACGGCCCGCCGCGGCGACCCGGGCGCGGTGCGGGATGGTTGTCGGTGCCGCGTGCCAGACTTCTCCCACGAACGAGGAGGAACGATGACCGCCCTTCCCCAGCAGCGCCCGCGCCGGCTGTCGGCGGACGAGTTCGCTGCGCTCCCGGAGGACTCCGGGGCGCGCTACGAGCTGCAGGAGGGCGCCGTCGTGATGTCGCCGAGGCCATTGCCGGTTCACCAGCGCTGTGTGCGGGAGCTGGGATCGGTGCTGAGCGCACAGTGCCCTGCCGAGCTCGAGGTGCTCCCCGAGGTCGACGTCGATCTCGAGCTCGTCGCGCCCGGTAGGCCCGGGTTCGTCCGCGCTCCCGACCTGGTCGTCGTGAGCCGTGCCGCTCTGCGGCGGGTGGGGGCCGAGGGCGGGGTGATCCGGGCGAGCGAGGTGCTGCTCGCCGTCGAGGTGCTGTCTCCGGTGACCCGTCGCACCGACACGGTGGTCAAGCACGGCGAGTACGCAGACGCAGGGATCCCGGACTACTGGATGCTGGACCTCGAGGACGGCGTCGCGCTGACGGCCGCCCACCTCGCCGGGGAGTTCGGCTACGCCGACGCGGCTCCGGTGCGCGGGACGTTCACGGCGGATCGCCCGTTCCCGGCCCGGCTCGATCTGGACTCGCTCGTCTGACCGGCCCGCCCGGCGGACTGCCGACCGGGTAGCTCCTTCTCGGGCGAGGATTGCGCCGATGGGTCTCCCACCTACGACGACGGAGCGCGATGCGAACGGAACCTGGGCGACCCGGTAGGGCCGGAGGCGACGTGGCCGGATGTCGGTTAGCAACCATGTCGGCTCGACGCCCCGTCAGTCGATGCGGTCGAGCCGTTCCAAGATCATGCTGGCGGTGGTCTCGAAGTCGTCCAACCGGCCGCGGACGGGCTCCAGCAGCTCGGCAAGCAACGGGACGATCTGCTCCACGACACGATCCGTCATCGTGATGCCGCGCGGTGTCAGCCGCACCACCACGGACCGGCGGTCCGATCCGTGGGGCTCCCGCGTCAGGTAACCGTCCCGTTCCATCCGGTCGAGGCGCCGCGTCATCGCGCCCGTGGTGAGGAACATCAGATGGCTCAGGTCGGTCGGCGTGCGCTCGTACGGTTTTCCGGCCCGCCTGAGGTGGCCCAGCGTTTCGTAGTCGCCCCCGCGGATCCCGAGCTGGTCGAAGGTCGGCTCCAGGACGAGGCTCAACTGGCGTTCCAGCTCGACTGCCGAGGCGAAGAACCTGTACGCCCAGGTGTCCAACTCCGGACGCTCGGCGGCCCAGTCCCGGATCAGGGCGGTCACCGTGTTGTCGCCCGTCCGAACTGGACGAGCGTCGCCCTCTCTGCTCGCCATGCGCTCCTCATTCGGTCTTTCGCGTCGGGCGGCGAACGCCCTGGGCCCCACCCACGACGGCGTCCGTCGATCCGATCGCCGCACAGTACCCGGGCCGGCACGGGGGCCTTCCCCACGAGGGCACTCTCCGCTCGACGGACGGATCTCGCCCGTCGGCGCGGAGCCGGCGCTACAGGCCCATCTGCTTGGCGATGATGCTGCGCTGGATCTCGGAGGTCCCGCCGCCGACCATCGCGTGCTTCGCCTCGCGGAAGTAGCGCTCCATGTCGTACTCGGGCAGCTGGGCGTAGCCGCCGAGGGCTTGCATTCCGTCGAACGAGCAGCGGTAGGCGACGTCGGCGGCGTACACCTTGGCCATCGAGACGTCCTTGAGCGCCTTCTCTCCCCGGGCGAGCTTGGTGGCCGCGCTGTAGACCAGGAGACGGGCGGCGCTCACCTCGGTCTCCCGCTCGGCCATCCGGTGCTTGAGCACCTGGAAGGACGACAGCGGGCGGCCGAACTGCTCGCGGGTCTTCGTGTACTCGACCGTGTCGTCGAGGGCGGTGCGGGCGTTGCCGACGTAGGTGGCGGCCAGGCTCAGCCGCTCCCACTCGAGGTGCTGCCCGACGTAGGCCCATCCCTTGCCGGCCTCGCCGATGATGTTGGTCTGCGGGACTCGGGCGTCGGTCAGGAAGATCTCGGTCGTGCCGAGGCTGCGACGGACGATGGTGTCCAGCTTGCGGATGTCGACGCCGGGGGCGTCGTTGGGGACCAGGATCATGCTGATTCCGCCGTGCTTGTCCGCACTGGTGCGGGCCATCAGGTTGATCACGGTCCCGGGCAGGTGCGCGCCGGAGCAGAAGACCTTGTTCCCGTTCAGGACCCACTCGTCGCCGTCGAGCACTGCCTTGGTCGCGAGAGCCGCCGCATCCGAACCTGCATCCGGCTCGGAGATGGAGATCGCAAACTTGATCTCGCCGGAGAGGAACCCGGGCAGGTAGGTGTCCTTCTGCTCCCGGGTGCCGTTGTGGGCGATGTTCGTCGCGGTGAACATCGAGGTCATGATGGCCGCGGCGAAGTCGAGGCTGTGCTTGGCGATCACCTCGCAGAAGATCGCGTACATCACCGCGTCGGCCTCGAGGCCGCCCTCCGCCTCCGGGACCAGCAATCCGAGCCAGCCGCGGTCGGCGAACTTCTGGTAGGCCTCGTTCGGGAAGACGCGGGATGCGTCGTGCTCCCGGATGTACTCGCGGCCGACCTCCTTCTCCATGAACGTGGTCAGGGTGTCGAACCACATCTGTTGTTCATCGGTGAACCTGAAGTCCATGGAGGGCCTCCTCGTCGAGATCGTGCCGGCGGTGTCGGCGTACTGAAGTAGCTTCGCAAAGTAGCTGCGCTTGCAGCAACTTACATCGCAGCTACATCCGGCGCAATGAAAGAGGGTGGCCGTCAGGAGGCGGCCGCGCCACCGCCGACCGAGATGATCTCGCGCGGAGATCGGACACCCGCCAGTGACCGAACAGCTGATCGACGGTCCGGCAAGCTCCTCGATCTGCAGGACGGGCGGCCGGGCAGTCATCGACGTGTTTACGCTGTTCGAAAGCGTTGTCGAACCGTGGACGGTGTGCGGATCGGGTCTTGCGCGCGACTCGCAATCAGAGAAAACCACTGTTTGTTCAATGACAACCGAAGGAGCGCGAGCAGCGCCATCGGGACCGAGCCTTGTCCGTGGCTGACCTGACAGGCAAGACGATCGTCGTGACCGGAGCGGGCTCCGGGATCGGGAAGGCGACTGCGACCCTGGTGGCTGCGGCGGGGGCGACGGTGATCGCCGCCGACGTGAAGGGTGCTGAGGAGGCAGCCAACGAGATCGGCGGCTCGGCCGAGGGTCACGTCCTCGACGTGACGGACGCCCGGGGCTGGCAGGGCCTGATCGGCGACGTCCTCGGGCGGCACGGCCGGATCCACGGCCTGGCCAACGTGCCGGGCATCGTGACCGACGTCGACGCCCTGCTGACCCAGACCGAGGAGGGCTGGCAGCGCATCCTCGACATCGACCTCAAGGGCGCGTTCCTCGGCATGAGGGCCGTGGCCCAGCATTTCATCGACAACGGCGGCGGCAAGATCGTCAACGTCGCGTCGACCGCCGGCGTGATCGGTATGCCGAACGTGGTGGCCTACTCGGCGGCGAAGGGCGGCGTCATCGCGATGTCGCGTCAGGTCGCCGTGGAGTACGCCGCGGCGGGTGTCCGCGTCAATGTGATCGCGCCCGGCGTCACGCAGACCAACATGCTGGGCGACATCACGGACGAGCTGCTCGGTGCCGTCAAGGCGGCGACGCCGACCGGTGAGGTCGCCTCGGCGGAGGATCAGGCCAACGCGATCGTGTTCCTGCTGGGTACCGGCAGCGACAAAATCACCGGGCAGGTCCTCCCGATCGACGGTGGCTGGACCGCGCAGTAACCGAATCCACACGCTGCATGACGGGCCCCTCGTCCTCGAGGGGGCCCGTTCGTCTCCCGGGCCGTGTGATCCTCGGGCCCGGAGTCGCCCGTGGAATCCTGGACGGTCGGACAAGTACTTGTTCGTTCAGCGTTCTGATGTCGGTTCGTCCGGTGCGGATGGGCGGTGCTCGGCGGCGTCGGGCCGTGGAGTAGGCGTTGTGACCTGGGATAACACCCGGCGTTCGAGTCCTTGCAGGTCGTTCGGACGAGGGCGTTGACCTGGCCTGCGGGGGGCCGCTACGCTATGAACAACTGATTGTTTTATCTTGCGGCGCCGAGGTTCGGCGTAGATCTCCACCGTCCCCGTTCACCGGGCCTCAGGTGAATGAACACAGATGGGAGTGCCGCCCATGACCGGACGGCTCGATGGCAAGGTCGCGATCGTGACCGGCGCGGGATCCGGGATCGGCGCCGCGTCCGCGCGACGGTTCCACGAGGAAGGCGCCAAGGTCGTCCTCGCCGACGTCTCCGGCGCCCAGAAGACGATCGCCGACGAGCTCGGTGGCGGCGCCCTGTCGGTCGACACGGACGTCACCAGCGGCGAGAGCGTCCAGGCGATGATCGCCGCCGCGGTGGACAACTTCGGCCGCGTCGACGTGCTGTACAACAACGCCGGCATCGACGGTGAGGTCCTGTCCATCAGCGAGATGTCGGAACAGGCGTGGGACCAGGTCCAGGCGGTCAATCTGCGTGGCGTCTTCCTCGGTATCCACTACGCGATCCCCGAGATGCTGAAGGTCGGTGGCGGATCGATCATCAACACGGCGTCGATGGCCGCGACCGTCGCCTTCCCGGCGATGGCGAGCTACTGCGCGGCCAAGGGCGGCGTCGTCATGCTGACCAAGACGGCGGCCGCCGAGTACGCAGACAAGGGCATCCGCGTCAACTCGATCAGTCCCGGCACCATTCAGACGGCGATCACCGACAGCCTTCCCCAGGACATGATCAACGCGATCATCGACCGCAACCCGGTCGGCCGGATCGCAGACCCGAGCGAGGTCGCCAGCCTGGCCACCTTCCTGGCGAGCGACGAATCCTCCTTCATCACCGGCGCCGATCACCTCATCGACGGCGGCTACACCCTTATCTGACGCACGTCTTCCTCTCTCATCGTGCCCCGGAACTGACAACCAACGGAGGTTGCCCTGTAATGGCATTCAAGGCGCAGGAGACCGAGTACACACAGCCGACCCAGGCCGACATCGACGAGTCGATCCGCAAGTATGGCCGGGACATCTACAACGACTTCGACCTGGATGCCCCGGTCTTCAACGACCAGCACTTCGAGATCCTCGACGACCTGGTGGAGAAGTGCCCGGTCGCGCACAGCACGGTCGGCAAGGGCTACTACCTGGTCTCCCAGAACACGCTGGTCCGCGAGGTGGGCCAGAACTGGCGCACCTTCTCGGCCGCCGGTGGATACATGCCGAACCGGCCGGACGGGTTGCCGTTCCTGTACCCCGAGGAGTCCGACCCGCCGGTGCACACCTCGTGGCGCCAGGAACTCAACCCCTTCATGGGCCCGAAGGTCATCAAGGGCTACGAGGAACAGATCCGCGACGACGCGAACACCCTCATCGACGCCTTCATCGACAAGGGCGAATGCGAGTTCGTGAGCGAGTTCGCGGCGGTCCTGCCCGGGTGGGCCTTCTTCAAGAACGTGCTCGGCGTCCCGGTCGAGGATCTCGACAAGCTCGTCGACGGTGTGGAGTCGGGAACGTTCTCGCCCGACCTGGACGAGCGCGGGCGAAAGATGGGCTTCGTCTTCCAGTACCTCGGCGACTACCTCAAGAAGCGGTCGGAAGAACCGCCCCGCGGCGACATGGTCGACATGATCGCCGAAGGGGTCACCTACGAGGACGGCAGCAAGTCGCCCTGGGAGCACCGAGTCTCGGTCCTGGTCGACATGACCTTCGGTGGCATCGCCACCACGACCTATGTGATGGCCTCGGCCATCAACTGGCTCGCCGAGAACCCGGAGCAGCGCAAGCTCCTGGTCGACGATCCGGAGACCTACATGCCGCGGGCGATCGAGGAGTTCGCCCGGGTCTTCGCCCCGGTGGTCGCCCTCGGGCGTACCTGCACCAGGGACGTGGAGCTCGGTGGTCGCCAGCTCAAGGAGGGCGACTTCGTCATGATGGTCTATGCGGGCGCGTCGCGTGACCCGCGCGTGGTCGACGAGGCCAAGACGATCGACATCACGCGCGAGACCGTTCTGCACTCGGCGTTCGGGGTCGGGATCCACCGCTGCATCGGATCGAACCTCGCCCGGCTCGAGCTGCGGGCGACGTTCGAGGAACTCCTGAAGCGGATCCCGGAGTTCCACGTGGTGGAGCCGCCCACTCACGTCAGTGGGTTCCTGCGCTCGATGCGGACGCTCAAGATCGCCTGGTGAGCCGTTCCGTTCGGCGGGCTGACAGCCGGGTAAGGAGCAGAGTGTGAAGGTCCACATCGAAGTAGGCGTGGACGGCGGACAGCAGGGGTGCACCGGCCACGGTCGGTGCGCCATGATGGCCGGCGAGTTCTACGACGTGGACGACGACGGCTACGCCGAGCACCGCGGCGAGACGGTCGACGTCCCGGCCGGCCTGGAGGACGCGGCACGATATGGCGCCCGTGTGTGCCCCGAACGCGTGATCCAGATCGAAGAGTAGGCGGGAGTTCGTGCGGGTGAGCCGGTCGGGGGCAGACCGCCCCCCCCCCCCCCCGGGCGGGATGGGAGAGACCCCCACCCCCCCCGCCGGCGATG
>JAKDNL010000399.1 GCA_030451825.1 Pseudonocardia sp.
ACGTCGAACGAGCGTGGCTTTCGTTGCGTTCGACGCGACGGATGCCACGTTCGTTCCGCGCCCGGGCTGCTCAGCGGCGATGTGCGCTCCGCTAGGCGTACACCGGGCGGTAGCGGTCGGCGTCCACGATCACCGAGCCCAGCGGCATCAGCGAGACCGGGATCAGCTTGAAGTTCGCGATCCCCATCGGGATCCCGATGATCGTCAGGCAGAGCGCGATCCCGGTGAACACGTGCCCGAGCGCCAGCCACCACCCGAACAGCACGATCCACAGCAGGTTGCCGATCGTGGACGCCGCCCCGGCCGACGGACGGCGGACGACGTCGCGTCCGAACGGCCACAGCGCGTAGGCCGCGATCCGGAACGAGGCGATCCCGAACGGGATCGTCACGATCAGCACGCACGCCACCAACCCGGCGATCGCGTACCCGACGGCCATCCAGAAGCCGGCGAAGACCAGCCAGATCAGGTTCAGCAGTAGGCGCACACCCCGATGATTCCCGGACCGCGGCCCGACCGGATCGGGGTGACCACCGATACGGCCTCAGGGCAGGCAGGGGTCGTGCGCGGTTGTCGCTGCTATGGCAGCGGTATCCGCGCACGGGCGCGTCAGCGCAGAAATAGTCTGAGCGGTCAGTTAGCGAATTGGGTAGGCTCGGGGCCATGGCCAGAACCGTGGACCCGGAACGCACCCGGGCGCGCCGGGACGCGATCAGCTCCGCGGCCGCCGACCTGTTCGCCACCAAGGGCTTCGACCACACGACGGCGGCCGAGATCGCCCGAGCGGCCGGCCTGAGCTCGGGCAGCGTCTTCTACTACTTCGCCGACAAGCGCGCCGTCTTCCGCTCGATCTTCGAGGCCGACCTGCCGGCGTCCCGCGAGATGGTCGCCCGGCACGCCGAGGGCACCGACCCGCTCGGCTCGATCCTGGCGATGGTCGACGAGCTCGGCGGGCCGGCACAGGACCCGTCGGCCAGCGGGATCCTGATCGAGCTGCTCCGCCAGATCGACCACGACGTCCAGCTGCAGATCGTGATCGCGCAGACCACCGAGGTGATCCGGGGCGGCCTGGTGGCGCTCGTCGAGCGCGGGCAGGCGTCCGGGGTCCTCGATCCGGAGCTGGACCCGACCGAGGCCGCGGCCTGGATCCAGAACATCGTCGACGGCGCGTTCCTCAGTGCCGACCCGGAGCGCGATCCACGGCCGATGCTGCGCCGGATCGTCGCCCGGTTCCTGAGCACACCGCCGTCCACCCAGGGGGGAAACTCATGACCACCACCGACCAGCACGCCGTCACGCTGCGGATCTCCGCCGTATGGCCTTGGTTGCTCCGGATCGGGCTCCCGATCGTCGGTTTCGGGCTGGGCTTCGTCGTCGCGCCGCTGGTGCGCTGGTTGCTCAGCACCGTCGACGCCGCGCCGGGGCTGTTGCGGATCCTCGCCCAGCTGCCCACCGGATGGGCGGTGCTGGTCACGACGCTGATCGGTGTCTGCGTCGGCCTCTGGCTGGCCCACGAGACGCGGCACGAGGCACTGCTCCTCACCGTGGACCACGATCACGTGCTCCTCGCCCAGGAGGGCGAGGAGCGCTACCTGGGTCGCGACCGGATCGACGCCGTGTTCCGCGACGGCTCGGACCTCGTACTGCTCGACGCGGGAACCACCGAGCTGGCCCGCAACAAGGCCTCTGATCTGGCCTGGAACCAGGTCCAGGAGGCCTTCGAGCGGTTCGACTACCCGTGGCGCGGGTCCGCCGACCCGTTCGACGCGCAGTTCCGCCGTTGGGTGGACGGCCACCCGGACCTCGACGCAACGGCACACGGCCTGCTCCGACGCCGCGCGCGGGCGTTGAAGGACGAGCGCTCCGGCGAGGCGGGCGACGCACTGGACCAGCTGCGGGACCGCGGGATCGTGGTGCGCGACCGGGACGGGGCGCAGCAGTATCGGCTCGCCGCGACCCGGCCCTGATCGGCACGGCGCCGAGACCTCCGGGACGACGGCGCCGGAACATGCGCACCCGGGCACGCATCGCGGACCGGACCTGACCACCCCGGGCCGCCTACCCGCCGGTGGGACCCGCGGGATGCTCGGCGAACCACTCGACGATTGCAGGCATGTGCTGCTCGAAATCACCGGGGTGGGAGAAGTTCAGCGCACCGGCACGAGCATCGCTGCGGTTCTCGAAGTCGTGCGGCATGCCTCCGGGAGCGAGGACGAACGCCCCCTTCGGCGCATCGACCCACTGGTCGCCGACGAACACCGACATCGTGCCCTCGAGGACGTAGAACACGTCGTCCTCGGCGTGGGTGTGCGCGCCGGGGCCGGTGGTGTGCGGCTCCAACCACCATTCCGAGATCGAGTACCCGCCGGCCGTCTCCGCGCCGTCCGCCTTGAACACGGCGGTGATCCGTCCCATGTCGTAGCGCCGGCCCTCGTCGGGCCCGAGCACCACGGACGCCCGCTCCACACCCTCGCTCATCACAGTTCCCCACTCGCCGCCGGACACCCGAAGCTACAACCCCATCGACCAGGCGTCTTGAACGAATGGGATCCGATCCGGCTCGCGAGCTGGCTCTCTGCGTCCACCGATTTCAGCCTCGGGACGATCTCGAGGTCGTGGTCAGCCATCCCGCGTACCGCGCCGGGTGGAGGATGGGTCCATGACGGCTTACGTGATCTCAGACGTAGTCGGCCGCGACCCGGAACTCGTGGGCCGCTACCGGGAACTGGCGCGGAACTCCATCGTTCGGTACGACGGCTGGCACCTCGAACGCCGGAGCCGAGATCCACCACGTCGAAGGCGACTGGGCGCCGAAGAACAACGTCGTCGTCGCGTTCCCGTCGATGGCACGTGCACGCGAGTGGTACCGGTCCGCGGAGTACTCGAGCGCCCTGGAGGTCCGGACGGCGGCGCTGGACCGGAACTGATCTTCGTAGCCGGCGCCGACGAGCAGTCGTAGGGCGCTCGCACGTCCCCCTACGAGTGGATCTCCACGTATCCGTTCGTGCCGTTCACCCGGATCCGCTGCCCGTCCCGGATCAGCCG
The DNA here is from genome assembly GCA_030451825.1 of Pseudonocardia sp. Classification (GTDB taxonomy): domain Bacteria; phylum Actinomycetota; class Actinomycetes; order Mycobacteriales; family Pseudonocardiaceae; genus Pseudonocardia. The sequence goes on from JAKDNL010000399.1 coordinate 3,046, forward strand.
GGTCGCGCCCTGCACGCCCACGACGGCCGGCAGGCCGTACTCCCGGGCGATCACGGCGCCGTGGGTCATCAGGCCGCCCACCTCGGTCACCAGGGCATCGATCGTGACGAACACGGGCGACCAGCTGGGGTCGGTGAAGGCCGTGACCAGGATGTCGCCCGGTTCGAGATCGGCCTCGGACATGTCCAGGACGACCCGGGCGCGCCCCTCGACGGTCCCCCGCGACACCGCCAGCCCGACCAGGGCGTCGGCCGGTAGATCGTCGCGCCGGTAGGCCCCGGTGAGTGCCTCGCCGTCCGAGGTGAGCACGCGGGGAGGCGTCAGCGTCCGGTACCCGGCGAACGCCTCCTTGCGGTCACGGATGAGCTGCTCGTCGACGACCTGCCCGGTGCGGACCACGTCGTGCAGCTCGTCGAACCGGAGGGAGAAGATGTCGTCCCGGTCGCGCAGCACACCGTCGGCCACCAGTCGCTCGGCCTCGCCCAGCAGGGCCCGCTTGTAGATGAGGTAGCGGCTGACCATGCCGAACTTGGGGTACTCCCGATAGCCGATGAAGGTCCGCAGCCGGTCGATCATCGCCTTGGTCTCCTCGGCCTTCCGCTCGCCGTCGGGCAGGGCGCTCAGGCGTACCAGCAGGTCCCGCTCCTTGTCCCACGCCTCCTGCCGGCCCTGTCCGAACCGCTGCCGGCCGGCTCCGGGCTCGAAGTTCTCGATGTTGCCGAGGATCACCGGCAGGAGCGCGGCGGGGCGCTCGCTCCACCGCGGCCTGCCGATGTCGATCTCACCGACGCAGCGCATACCGTAGCTGTCGAGATAGGAGCGGAGGGCGTCGTGCGCCGCGCGGCCGCCCGCGACTTCGGGCAGGGCGTCCAGGAAGTCGTCGTCGGTGACGCCGCGCAGGAACGCCACCACCTCCGGATACGGGCGAATCGCATCCGCCACGTCCAGGAGTGCCAGCCCCATCTCGGAAGTGACGTTGTTCGGGACGGACTGGGTGAGCGTGTCGGCCGCGTTCTCCTCGCCCAGCCAGTCGCGCATGTGCTCGCCCAGCCACCACGCCGCGTCCATCGCCGTGGTGAACACCTGGCTGCTGCGCCGGTCGAACAGCAGCCGTCGCAGCTCCCCGAAGTCCTCCACGATGAAGTCGAGCAGGTCCGGCCCGTGGTGGGCCCGGATCTCGCGTGCGACGGCGGCGAGCGACGCCCGGCTGCCCGCGATCAGCTCCTCGACGAGGTCCGGATCGGCGTCGATCATCGTCGACACGCCGCTCACGGACGGCCCGCCGGGATCCTCGCCCGAGGGTGCCTGGACGAGGTCGCCGCGGTCGATGACGGTCTGCAGCGCGTCCCGGACCAGCGGATCGGACCGCCCCGCGACCTCCAGGAAGGCCTCGCGTGCGGTGGGCGAGGCCAGGATCGGGGTGACGTCGACGAACAGCCGCCCGCCGGCCTCGGACATGGGGCGGGGCGTGGTCATCTGCCACACGGACAGGCCCAGCGGCGTCATCGGGTCGGTCATCATCTGCTGGTGACCGACCGAGACGTAGACATGGCCGTCCCCGTCGTCGGTCTCCGGGACGGGGAACAGCGTGGTGATCGGGCGGCTCTGGACGATCCGGAACTCGCCGTCGACCAGACACCACTCGATGTCCTGCGGACTGCCGAAGTGCGCCTCGATCCGCCGTCCCAGGGCCGCGAGGCGCACCACCTGGGCATCGGTCAACGCCGGCCGGCGCTGCTGCTCGGAGTCGACGGCCTGTTCCCGGGTCCCGCCGCCCGGTGCGGCTCGCACGGCCCGCACCTTGACCGCGACCGCCCGGTCGACGACGGCACCGTCGCGCACCGTGTAGCTGTCCGCGTTCACCAGGCCGGAGACCAGCGCCTCGCCGAGGCCGAGCACGGCTTCCACGCTGATGACATTCCGGTTCGACGTCACCGGGTCGGCCGTGAACAGGACACCCGACGCGTCCGGCGTCACCATCCGCTGCACGACCACGGCCATCCGGGTCGTGCGGTGATCGACACGCTGGCGCAGGCGGTAGGTCACGGCCCGATCGGTGAACAGCGAGGCCCAGCACGATCTGACGTGCTCGAGGACCGCCGCAGCCCCCACGACGTTCAGATACGTGTCCTGCTGGCCCGCGAAGGACGCCGTCGGCAGGTCCTCGGCCGTCGCGCTGGATCGCACGGCGTACGCGGCGTCCTCGCCCGCACGGGCCAGTGACCGGGTGATCGCCGCCGCCAGATCATCGGGGACGGGGTGCCCGCCGATCCCGTCGCGGATCTCCGCGCTGATCGCCGCGATCGCGTCCCGGTCGTCGGGGTCCAGGCCGGACAGCCGATCGAGGCGCTCCTCGAACGCCGGCACCTCCGCCATGACCCGGCGGAACGCCTCGGTCGTCACGCAGAAGCCGGCCGGCACGGCGACCCCCGCGATCCGCGAGAGCTCCCCCAGGTGCGCGCCCTTGCCACCGACCTCGGCGATCCGGCTCCGATCGACCTCCTCGAGATCCAGCACGAACCCACCGAGCGATACGGCCGTCGCCACACCACTGTCGACATCCACCACTGCTTCCCCCGTTCACGACGAATGTGCCCGCCACCGGGGACGATTCGGCGTCTCCGCAGGTCCCGGCGTCGGAGGAGATGGTGCGGCACGACCCGGGCCTTGCCGCAAGACCCACCGTGCGCTATAGATTGAGAACGGGACGGGGCACAGGTGCGCCACAGGTGCGCCTCCCGGGTGCACAGAACCCGCACAACCGCCGATGAGCATTCTTACCGGCGAAGGAGCGGCGTGGTGCGCCAGATGTCCGGTTTCTGACGAGTGTCACGACCGAACGGTGGACAACGTCGCTACCAGCCGGAACGCCGGTTGATCAGCATTGAGGGCATGCCGAAGCCACCCACCTCGACCGTCTCCGTGACCGACCCCGACGCCCGGGAGAAGCTGGAAATCGCCCAGAAGCTAGGCGTCAGTAGGGACACCGTCGCCGCTGCCGATCATGCGTATCCGCACACCCGGAATGTGGCCTGGCGGATCTCTTCCGCTTCGGCTTCGGTCCAGCCCAGGCGTGCCGCTGCTTCATCGGGCGTCATCATGACCGGGTCGCCCCAGATACGGCCGAGTTCCAGCTTCCAGTAGGCCAGTGTGCGGCCGCCTTCTCGCTCGGCGTAGTCGCGGATCCTGGTGTCGGCGACGCGCGCCGGGTCGTCAGCCGGCTTCGACGCGAACGACGCCATCTCCTCGGCGCTCAGGTGTGCGACGGCCATGAGGCTCCTTCGGCGGTGGCCGTCGACCTTATGCGATCCGCGCATTCCCCGGCGGTGGCCCTTCTTGCGGTTCGAGCTGGTCCGCGGCGGCGGGCGTCGCCCACCCACGGCAACCTGGATGAGAAGGCCGCGGCGCTGTCGCAGCTCTGCAGCGCCGTCACCGGTGACTCTTTGTCACGACGCCTGACCCAGCCAGGTTCGCCCGGAGTGACTCACCCACCCGGAACGCTGGACCCTGCGATCGAGCCCCTAGGGCCCTGACCAGGGACTGGCGGAAGCGGGGGGATTCGAACCCCCGGTCACTCTCGTGACGCTCGCTTTCAAGGCGA
>JAKDNL010000400.1 GCA_030451825.1 Pseudonocardia sp.
CACTCCCGGCGAAATCCGCGACGATCCGCTCTGGTCCGGCGACCCTTCGTGGGCCCTCGACGAGCTCGGAACGGACCGGCCGCACCAACCCGAACATACGTCCAAGACGCCCACGAAGTCGCCGGGCGAAGCTGGACCCATGAGATCGCAACTCCAGAATGCCGCGAGGGCTCTTCGCTTTCCCGCATTGCCCGTTCCCGACGACCCATCGGCGTACTCATCCGCCAGGCGGACCGAGGAACTGTCGTGATCAGTTCGACGAATTCCGGTGGCCGCCGGCCGATCCTGCTCGCGTGCCTGGCGGTGTTCGGCCTGATGGCCGGGCAGCAGATGGTGAACCCGATTCTACCGCCACTCGCACGGGAGCTCGGATTCAGCGAACTGATGCTGGGGATCGTGTACGCGGTGGGTGGGGCGGGTGTCGTGCTGACCAGCCCGTTCTGGGGCCGACGCAGCATGTCCTGGGGTCATCGGCCGGTTCTGCTGATCTCGCTCGTGGGCGGGACGGTCGGCCTGCTCGGGTTCGCATTCGTCGCCCAGATCGGGCTGACCGGCGCGCTCGCCGTGCCACTGCTGTTCACGTTGGTCCTGCTCAGCCGGGGCGTCGTGTTCGGCCTCGCGTGGGCCGCGACGCCGGTGACCGCGCAGTCCTACGTGGCCGACGTGACCTCCAGCGCGAGCGAACGGGTGCGGGGCATGTCCATGATCGGCGCGGCGCAGGGCCTCGCCCTGGCCGTCGGGCCCGCGCTGGGCGGTGTGCTGGTCGCGGGCGGCCTGCTGGTCCCGCTCTACGTCGCGCCGGTCATCCTGGCCGTGATCGCCGTCCTGATCTGGATCGGCCTGCCGAAGCCGCAGGCCCACCGGGTGCGCCCGGAGACGGTCGGGGTCAGCCCGCTGGACCGTCGCATGTGGCCCTTCCTGACGACCGGCTTCGGTCTGTACCTGGCCCTCGCGATCGTCCTGATGACCGTCGGATTCCTGCTGCAGGACCGGCTGCAGCTCACCGCGCAGGAGACCGGGCGACTCACCGGCCTGGTCATGCTGGCGGCCGCGGGCATGATCATCCTCGTGCAGGTCGTGGCCGTGCCGCGTCTGGGCTGGACGCCGGTGCGCCTGCTCCGGGTGGGAACGGTCGTCATGACGGCCGGGATGATCGTCGTGACCGCTGCGTCCGATGTGCTCCTGCTCGGCGTCGGAACGGCCGTGCTCGGGGCAGGCATGGGGTTCGGGGTCCCCGGCTTCATGTCCGGACCGACCCTCCTCGCCAACCCGCAGGAGCAGGGCGCCGTGGCCGGGCTGGTCGGCTCCAGCACCGCCCTCGCCTTCATGCTCGGCCCGCTGGTGGGCACCGGCCTGTACGAGATCGCCCCCTCCGCTCCGTACCTCCTCGGCACGGCACTGCTGCTGGGCCTGGCCGTCTTCGCGTTCGCCCATCCCGGACTGCGCCGGACCGCGGCCGGAGAGTCGAGCCTGGCGGCGGCGGGAGAGCGATGAGCACCGCTGAGAAGAGCATGGCCGGGCTGTTGCGCCCGTATCGGTGGGGTTTCGCCGCCGTGGTGATCCTGCAGGTCATCGGCGCTGTCGCGGGTCTGGCGCCGCTGCTCGCGGTCGTCGAACTGGGTCGTACTCTGCTGTCACCCGGCCCGATCGATCACGGCCATGTCTGGTTCGTCGTGATCGCGGGTGTGGTCGGCCTGTTCGTCCGGCTGCTGTTCACCGCCGCATCGTCGGGAGTCGGGCACTTCCTGGACACCCACGTGCAGCTGTCGTTTCGACGTGCTCTGGCTGCGCGCCTGGGACGCGTGCCGATCGGTTGGTTCTCCCGGCGCCGGACCGGCGAGCTGGCGAAGGTGGTCGGGGAGGACGTGAGTGCCGTGCACCCGTTCATCGCCCACACGCCGTCCGAGCTCGTGTCCGCATTCGTGGTGCCACTGGTGTCACTGATCTACCTGTTCACCGTCGACTGGCGGCTCACGCTGATCACGTTGATACCGGTGGTTCTGGCCATGGCGCTGGTGCCGCTGTTCACGACCCCGTCGGTGACGCGCGAGCAGCACGCCTTCGACGAGGCCATGGGGCGGATCGCGGATTCGGCCATCGAGTTCGTGCAGGGCATCTCGGTGATCAAGGCTTTTGGCGGGGCCGAGCGCACGCATCGCACGTTCCGCACCGCCGTCGACGACTTCGTGCGCATCTTTCTCCGGTTCGTGCTCCGCATGTCGCCGATCGCGGCGGGGATGCAGCTCGCACTGTCGCCGCCGTTCGTACTGCTGGTCGTGCTGATCGGCGGTGCTGCCCTGATCACGAGCGGTGCGATGGCTCCAGCCGACGTTGTGCCCTTCCTGCTGCTCGGGCTGGGTCTGACCGCTCCGCTGGCGGCGATCGGGCACGGTTTCGACGACATGCAGGTTGCCCGGCGCGCGGTCGGCCGGATCGCCGACGTGCTCGAGGTGGCGCCGCTGCCGGAGCCCGCGCACCCGGTCGCGCCACAGGGACACCGGGTGGAGCTGCGTGACGTCCGGTTCGGCTACGAGGCCGATCACGAGGTGCTGCGCGGGATCGACCTGATACTCGAGCCGGGCACGGTCACCGCGCTCGTCGGGCCGTCGGGCGGTGGCAAGTCCACGCTGGTGCAGCTGTTGCCGCGGTTCTTCGACCCGACCCACGGTTCGATCTCCCTCGGCGGTGTCGACCTGCGTGAGATCGGCAGCGACGAGCTCTACCGGCAGGTGTCGTTCGTCTTCCAGGACGTCCGCCTGCTGCGAGCATCGGTCGCCGACAACATCGCACTCGCGGTGCCGAACGCCGAGATCGACGATGTGGTCCACGCGGCGACGCTGGCGAATATTCACGAACGGATCCTCGAGCTGCCGCGCGGATACGACACGGTGCTCGGGGACGACGTGAAGCTCTCCGGTGGTGAGGCCCAGCGCGTCGCGATCGCCCGCGCCCTGCTCGCCCGCACGCCGGTGCTGGTGCTCGACGAGGCGACCGCCTTCGCCGACCCGCACACCGAACACGCGGTGCGCCGGACCATGGCGACGGTGGGCGGCGATCGGACGATCCTCGTCATCGCGCACCGGATGGAGACGATCGCCGACGCCGACACCGTCGTTGTGCTGGAGAACGGGGCGATCGTCGAGCGCGGTAAGCCTGCCGAGCTGCTGACACACGACGGTCGCTTCGCCGAGTTCTGGCGATCCCACCGATCGGCGCTCGTCGCGGAAGGGAAACTCTCATGATTCGACTGGTGCTGCGGGTGCTGGGACACGAGTACGCCACACCGATTCGTCGCACGGTGGCCCTGATGACGACCACTGCGATCGTCGAGGGCCTGTCGTACGCGCTTGTCGTGCCCGTACTGCGGGCGCTGTTCGGGAGAACGCCGGCTGACGCATGGCCGTGGCTGATCGCGTTCGGGGCCACGGTCGCGATCTTCGCCGTGCTGCGCTATCTCAGCGATCTGTCGGGTTTCCGCGTCGGGACGACGATGCTACGTGGCATGTACTACGGGCTGGGCGACCATCTGGCCCGGTTGCCGATCGGCTGGTACAGCGCCGATCGCGTGGGGGACGTGTCCGCGCTGGCCAGCCGCGGACTCCTGCAGGCGCTGAGCGTGATGGCACATCTGCTGGCACCTCTCATCGCCGCGTGCGTCACCCCGCTGACGATCGTTGCCGTGATGCTGGCGGTCAACTGGCAGATGGGGTTGGCCGCGGTCCTCGCCGCACCGGTCGTGGTTGCGATCCAGGTGTGGACCCGACGCTCGATGGCCGCCACCGATGCCGAGAGTGCCGAGCGCGGCCGCGAGGCCACCGGGCGGATCATCGAATATCTCCAGGCGCAGCCGGTGCTGCGGGCAGGCGGCCGGACGAGGCAACGATTCGACATGCTCGACGACTCGCTGCACGAGGTCCAGCGCGCGTCCCGCCGTTCGACGCTGTCGGCGCTGCCCGGCGTCGTGGGTCTGCACTTCACGGTGCAGGCGATCTTCACCGTTCTGCTGGTCCTGGGCGCCTACCTCGCGCTCGGCGGGAACGTCGGTGTGGCGGAAGTGCTGATGATCCTGGTGCTGGCCGCCCGGTGCGCCGATCCGCTGCTGGCGCTGGCGGAAATGGGTGGGCAACTCCGGAGTGCGCGGTCGGAGCTGGAGCGGCTCGATGCGGTGTTGAGCACCGATCCGCTGCCGGAACCGCGCGAGCCGATCATGCCAGAACGTCATGACCTGGCGTTCGACGCCGTCACGTTCGCCCATGGCGACCGCACGGTGCTCGAGGACCTGTCGTTGTCCGTGCCGGAGGGGCAACGGCTCGCCGTCGTCGGGCCGTCGGGCGCGGGCAAGAGCACATTGCTGCAGCTGCTCGCGAGGTTCTACGACGTGGACGCGGGTGCGGTGCGCGTGGGCGGCGTGGACGTGCGCGAGATCGACACCGAGGTGTTGATGGCGCAGATCGCCATCGTCTTCCAGGACGTCTACCTCTTCGACGGCACGATCGAGGAGAACGTGCGCCTCGGCCGTCCCGACGCCGACGACGCGCAGGTACGTGCGGCGGCGACCGCAGCGCGGCTGGACGACGTGATCGAGCGGCTTCCCGCCGGGTGGGCGACGAACGTCGGCGAGGGCGGCGCACTGCTCTCCGGCGGCGAGCGCCAGCGCGTCTCGATCGCGCGAGCGTTGCTGAAGGACGCGCCGATCGTGCTGCTGGACGAGGTGACCTCGGCGCTGGACCCGGTGAACGAGGCGGCGGTCCACGACGGTATCGAGCGGCTGATGGCTGGCCGGACCGTGGTGATGGTGGCGCACCGGATGCGGACCGTCCAACGCGCCGATCGCGTCGCCTTCCTGGAAGGCGGCCGGATCGTCGAGCAAGGCATCCACGACGAGCTGCTGCGCCGCAGCGGCCGCTACGCCGATTTCTGGGAGATCCCCGATGGCGCCGGTGGCGTGAACATATCTCCAAGCCACCGGCACACATCGTCGGTGACAGTGCATCCATGACAATTTCCAACGACAGTTCGCATGCCGCCCAGGAGTCGACCCTGGCTCTGGACGGCGTCGAGGTCCACGTGCGCCAGGACGGCCCCCGCAGTGCCCCCGTGCTCCTGCTCATCCACGGGACCGCCGCGTCGCTGCACTCGTGGGACCTGCTGGTCCCGTTGTTGACCGGGTCCCATCACGTCATCCGGATCGACCTGCTCGGATGCGGCGGGACCGCGGCGCCGGACGGCGCGAGCTACGCGGTCCCGGACCAGGCCCGCCTGGTCGGCGCCGCGCTGGACCGGCTCGGCGTCGAGCAGGCCGTCGTCGTCGGTCATTCCAGCGGTGGGACGGTCGCCACCGCCCTCGCCGAGCAGCGACCCGACCTGGTGACCGCGGTCGCGCTCATCAACACCGGACCCCACATGGGCGCCTTCACCGTCGAGGAGATCGCCACCGGGCCGGACCGGTCGCCGGACCTGTCCGACGAGCAGCTCCGCCAGATGCTGCGGTCCGGGTTCGGCGCGACGTACGAGATTCCCCAGGTGTTCGTGGACCAGGCCCGCACCATGGACCTTCACGTGTACGGCGCGACATCGCAGGCGGTCCGCGCGTACCTGGAGGAACGGGCGCTCCCGGACCGGCTGGCGCCCCTCGGCAAGCCATTGCTGGTGATCTTCGGCGAGGAGGACCGCAGGTGGCGCCCCTCGTCCGCCGCCGACTACCACGCCGTCGACGGCGCGACGGTGCAGATGCTGCACGGCAGTGGGCACACCCCCATCGTCGAGGACCCGCCGGGGACTGCCGCACCCCTGCTGGCCTTCGCCGCGCACCACGCCCCACAGGCCGGTTGAAGCCGGACGGGGTGGCCGGCGGAGCACCTGCCCTCGCCGACCTGGGAAGCTGCGCGGATGGACGCACGGGCCCGGATCCTGGCCGCGGCCGTCGAGATCCTCGGTCGCGGCGGGTACGACGCGGCGACGATCAGTGCTGTGGCCAAGCTCGCCGGGGTGTCCCGTCCGACCGTCTACGCGCACTTCGGCAGCCGCGATCTGATGCTGTCCGAGGCGTTGCGGGAGGCGGCCGGAGCGCTCGTCGCGCGGATCGTGCAGCGCACCAGGGGGACGAGCTCGGCAGCGGAGTTCGTCGTCGAGGCGACGGTGGCGGCGCGGTCGGAGTTCCGCAGCCGCCCCGCGTTCGGCCCGTTGGCGTTCCCGGACCGCGCGAGCTTCGGGCTGTTCCGGGAGAGCCTGGCCCCGGAGACGCTCGCACTGGCCCGCGGCTTCCTGACCCCGGTACTGGAGATCCAGCCGGCGCTGGCCGACGAGCTCGACGAGATCGCCGAGACCGTCATCCGGTTCACCCTCTCGCTCGTCTGGTTCGACTCCGAGGCCACCGCGACCGACGACGACCTACGCGCCTACCTGCACCGACGTCTCGTGCCCGCGCTCGGGATCACCCGCTGACCTGACACTACTGACGTCATGTGTAAGTTCCGTCACGACAGTCGTGATCATGCTCGGCGGAGGGCGGCGAATGGCGAACGGGCTCAGCAGGCGGACGGTGCTCGGCGGGCTGGCCGGAGCGAGGGCACCGGCCACCGCCGGTGCATCGGTGGCCGGTGCATCGGTGGCGAGCGCGT
>JAKDNL010000401.1 GCA_030451825.1 Pseudonocardia sp.
GGGCTCTAAACCCGCTCATCGCCCTCCCACCCCCGCGCACGGGTGGGTTAGAGCAGGCTGCGGGCCTCCGCGAAGTGGCACGCCACCGGATGGCCGATGCCGCGGTCGGTCAGCTCGGGGATCTCGTCGATGCACCGGGACTGCTCCGACGCGCTCAGCTCGTCCGCGAACTTCGGGCAGCGCGTGCGGAACCGGCAGCCGCTGGGCGGGTTCGCCGGGCTGGGCAGGTCGCCGACCACGGTGATCCGTTCCCGGGCCCGCTCGCGGAGCGGGTCCGGCAGCGGGATCGCCGAGATCAGCGCGTGCGTGTACGGGTGCGCGGGGGCCTGGAACAGTCGCTCGGCCGGGCCGGTCTCGACGATCCGGCCCAGGTACATCACCGCGATCCGGTCCGCGATGTGGCGCACCACGGACAGGTCGTGCGAGACGAACAGGTAGGACAGCCCCAGCCCGGACTGCAGCTCCTGCAGCAGGTTCAGCACACCGGCCTGGATGGACACGTCCAGCGCGGACACCGGCTCGTCGAGCACGAGCAGCTTCGGCCGCAGAGCCAGCGCGCGGGCGATGCCGATGCGCTGGCGCTGACCGCCGGAGAACTCGTGCGGGTAGCGGTTGCCGTGCTCGGGCCGGAGCCCGACCGTCTTCATCAGGTCACGGACCTGCTGGCGACCGCCGGTGTCGTAGAGCCCGTGGATCCGCAGCGGCTCGGCGATCAGCTCGCTCACCGGCATCCGCGGGTCCAGCGACGCGTAGGGGTCCTGGAAGACGAGCTGCATCTCCCGCCGCAGGCCGCGCATCTCCTTGGCGCCCAGCGTGGTGAGCTCCTGCTCCCCGAACCGGACCTGACCGGACGTGGGCGAGATCAGGTTCATCGCCACCCGCGCGGTCGTCGACTTCCCGCAGCCGGACTCACCCACCAGCCCCAGGGTCTCCCCCTCGGCCAGGTCGAACGAGACGTCGCAGACCGCGTGCACCTGGCCGACGGTGCGGCGCAGCAGACCGCCCCCGCGGATCGGGAAGTGTTTGACCAGGTTCCGGGCCGAGAGCAGGGTCCTGGTCACCTCGGCCGTCGCACCGCCCGCGCTCACGACCGTCCCTCCGCCGCGTCGACGAACTCGCCGAGGGCCTCGGTGTCGACGCCGGACGCGTCGAACATCTCGTCCGGACGGACCCCGGACACCTTCGAGGAGTGGTGACACGCCGCCCGGTGGTCGTCCCCGATCGGCTCCAGCCCCGGCTCGGTCTCGTCGCAGACCGCCGTGGACAGCGGGCATCTCGGGGAGAACGGGCAGCCCGGCGGCATGTTCACCACCGACGGCGGCGAACCCGGGATCGGGGTGAGCCGCTCCAACTGCTGGTCCAGCCGGGGCAGGCTGCCCAGCAGCCCCAGTGTGTAGGGCATCGCCGGGGTGTAGAAGATGTCTTCCACCGACCCGACCTCGACCAGCTTGCCCGCGTACATCACCATCACCCGGTCGGCCTGGCCGGCGATCACACCCAGGTCGTGGGTGATCAGCACCATCGCCGCGCCGGTCTCGGCCTGCGCGGCCTGCAGCGCCTCCAGGACCTGCGCCTGCACGGTGACGTCCAGCGCGGTCGTCGGCTCGTCGGCGATGATCACATCGGGGTCGTTGGCCATCGCGATCGCGATCACCACGCGCTGGCGCATGCCGCCGGAGAGCTGGTGCGGGTAGGAGCCGGCCTGCTGCTCGGGATTCGGGATGCGGACGGTCCGCAGGAGCTCCACCGCCCGCTCGAGAGCCTGTGCCTTGCCGACGTCGCGGTGCGCCCGGACCGCCTCGGCGATCTGTGCCCCGATCGTGTAGACGGGGTTCAGCGACGTCATCGGGTCCTGGAAGATCATCGCGATCCGGTTGCCGCGGACCGTGTTCAGCTGCTGCTCGGACAGCGTGAGCAGGTCCCGACCGTCGAACATGACGGAGCCCGTGATCCGGGCGGTGTTCGGCAACAGCCCCATCACGGCCATCGAGGTCACCGACTTGCCGGAGCCGGACTCGCCGACGATCCCGAGCACCTCGCCACGCCGGAGCGTGTAGTCCACGCCGCGCACGGCCCGGACCGCCCCGTCCGCGCTCGGGAAGGTGACCGCCAGATCACACACCTGCAGTAACGTCTCCCCGGGCCCGGCCGAGCGATTTCCTGCCAGCTCACTCATTGACGCACCTTCGTCTGCTGCGGATCGAACGCGTCACGGAGGCCGTCGCCGATGAAGTTGATCGTGAGCGCGATGATGATGATGAACAGGCCCGGGAAGTAGAACAGCCACGGCCGGGTGGTGAGCGCCGTCTGTGCGTCGCTGACCAGCAGCCCGAGCGAGGTGTCCGGGGTCTGCACGCCGAAACCCAGGTAGGACAGCGCCGTCTCGAGCAGGATGGCCAGCGCGACCAGGATGGTCAGGTTGACCAGGATCGAGCCCAGCGCGTTCGGCACCAGGTGCCGCAGGATGATCCGGGTGTTCGTGGCTCCCAGCGCGCGGGCCGCCTCGATGTACTCCTTCTCCCGCAGCGAGAGCACGACGCCGCGGGCCACCCGGGACACGTAGGCCCAGTACAGGCCCGCGATCACCAGCGCGATCAGGTACCAGGTACCGCCGAAGTTGTGTGCGAGCATCGCCGCGACCGCGATCAGCGGCAACGTCAGGACCAGGTCGGAGATCCGCATCATGATCGTGTCCGTGAGGCCGCCGAAGTAGCCGGCGACCGAGCCCCACAGCGTGCCGACGACGGTCGCGAACACGGCCACCATGATCGAGACCTGCAGCGAGATACGGGTCCCGCCCAGTACCTGCGCGAACTGGTCCTTGCCCACCGCGTCGGTGCCGAAGGGGTGGTCCAGCGACGGGGGGACCGAGTTGTCCGGCGTGATCTCGCCGACGCCGTACTTCCACAGTGCCCCGCCGACGTAGGCCAGCAGGACCAGCGCCACGAGCACGACGAGGCTGACCATCGCCGCCCGGTGGGCGAGGAAACGTCGGAACACGAGCTGGGCCTGGCTGCGCTCGGCGACAGTGAACTCGCGGTCGACCGGGCCGGGGGTGCCGGAGCCGGCGGAGCCGCCCGGCGCCGCGACCGTCGGATCGGTGGTTCCGGTCGACTCAGACATAGCGGATCCTGGGGTCGAGGACGCCGTAGAGCAGGTCGGCGATGAGGTTGAACCCGATCACGATCACGGCCGAGACCAGCAGCCAGGACGTCACGGCGTAGGTGTCGAAGGCCTTGATCGAGGTCAGTAGGAAGTCGCCCATCCCCTTCCACTGGAACACCGTTTCGGTGACCACCGCTCCACCGATGATCGAGGCGATGTCCAGCGCGGTCACGGTGGTCAGCGGGATCAGGGCCGTGCGCAGCGCGTGTTTGAACATCACCTGCCGGCGGGACAGGCCCTTGGCCCGGGCCAGCCGCACGTAGTCGGAGTTCAGTGTCTCCAGCATCGACGCGCGGGTGAACCGGCTCCAGGCCGCGTAGGAGATCAGCGCCAGCGCGATCGTCGGCAGCACGAGATGGCCGAGGATGTCGGCGAGCTGGGGGAAGAAGCCCTTCGGCGCCGGGATCGAGGACGAGCCGATCGTGGAGATGGCCTGGTAGTCGACGGCGTTGTTGAACTCGATGCCGCCCTGCTTGAGCAGGATCGCGAGCCAGAACGAGGGCATGGCCAGGAACAGGAAGCCGAGGAACGTGGCCGTGTAGTCGGTCTTGGTGTACTGCTTCACGGCGGTCAGCACGCCGACCAGCACGGCCAGCACCAGTGCGACGATCATGGCCAGGATGATCAGCCGCATGGTCACCCAGAACCGGGTGGCCAGCTCGGAGCCGATGTCCTGCGTGGACACGACCGAGGGGCCGAAGTTGCCGTGGAACAGTCCGCCCAGCCAGGAGAGGTAGCGCGGGACCAGCGCCTGGTCCAGGTGCAGCCGCGCGGTCTCCGCAGCGATCACGTTGGGTGGGGCCGGAGGGCTCTTGGTGATCAGTGGGGTCAGCGGGTTGCCGGACAGCGTGCCGAGCCAGAACACGATGAACGACGAGATCAGCAGGATCGGGATGGAGATGAGGATCCTGCGCACGGCGTACGTGAGCATGTGGGGTTCTTCTCCACGCGTGGTGGGCGGCGCGTCCGGCACGGCTCGTGACCGGACCGGGCGCTGGAGGAAGTCTGACACCGGGGCCGGCGCCGGTTCAGCTACCGGCGCGGAGCCCCCATTCGGCCGGGTTGTACATCGGCCCGTCGAGGGTCGCGTTGCCGCGCACGTTGGCCACGGTGTTCTGCGCCGCGATCAGCGTCGGCTTCTGGTAGAGCGGCAGCACGTAGGCGTCCGGCAGGATCAGGTTGTCCACCTGGTTCAGCTTCGCAGTCGCCCCGGCCGCGTCGGTGGACGAGGCAGCCTCGTTCATCAGCTGGTCGGCCTTCGGGTTGGTGTACTTGCCGTAGTTCGACCCGGAGGTGGACAGGAACGTCTGCTGCGCGTTGTTGAACGGGAACGGCGTCTGCACCCAGGCGAACACGATGAGGTCGTAGTCACCGCTGGTGAGAGTGGTGCCCAGGTCGTCGGTCGGCTCGACCGTGACGTTCACGCCGAGCTGCTTGGCGTACTGGGCGAACAGCTCGCACTCGTTCTGCCGGATCGCGTTGCCGACCGTGTAGCGGATCCGCAGCGTCGGGATCGCCTTGCCGCCCTTGGCCAGCTGCGTGCCCACGCCGGTGTAGCCGGCGTCGGTGAGGATCTGCTTGGCCTTCGCGATGTCCCCGCCGCCGAGCCCGGTCTTGGTCAGGTTGTCCTGGTAGCCCTCCTGCTGGGGCAGGAACATCATGCTGTTGAGCGGCTTCACGTCCGGGTTGAACTGGCCGACCGTCTTGTCGATGATCTCCTGCCGGTTCACCGCCGTGAACAGGGCCTGGCGCAGCGCCTTGTCCTTGAGGACCGGGTTGCGCAGGTTCATGTCGAAGTGCTCCCACTGCAGGCCGAGCTGCTGGGTCTGCGACACGTTCGGGATCTGCTGCACCTGCGAGACGATGTCCACCTGCGGCTGCGGGTAGATCACCTGGACCTCGTTGTTCTGCAGCGCGATCGGCTCCTGGGTGGCGTCGGTGATCACGCGCATGATCAGGCGGTCCAGCTTGGGCTTCGTCGCGCCGTACCACTTCGGGTTCGGCACCAGCGTCAGCGCCTGGTTGTCCTGCCACTTCGCGATCTTGTACGGGCCACCGGAGTAGGTGGGCACGGTCTTGCCGAACCAGTCGAACGAGGACGCGAGGCCGGCCGGGCTGTTCAGGTCGCCGTGCTTGGCCGCGATGTGCGCCGGGTACAGCGGCTGCGACGAGCTGAACAGGCTGCGCCAGTCGGTATAGGGCTTACTCAGCGTCACTGTGACGGTCTTGCCGTTGTCCGCCCCGGTCACGTTCGTGACCAGGTCCCAACCGCCGTTGCCCGCGGTCTCGCAGTCCGGGCAGGTCTTCGGGTTCTGCGTCTTCCAGCTGTAGGCGAAGTCGGCGGCCGTGATCGGCGTGCCGTCGTCCCAGGTCGCCTCGGGCTTGGCCTTGTAGACCATTGTGGTGGGGCTCGTCTGGTCGGCCGAGGTCACCAGGTCGGTGTTCAGCGCCATCTTCAGGTCCGGCGTCGTGCCCCAGACATAGGGCAGGAACGCCTTGGTCGCCATGCCGGTCTCGAACACGTTGCCCTCGGACGAGGTCACGTTCCAGTTCGGGATGTTCTTCTCGATCGCGAAGGTGATCTGCCCGCCCTGCTGAACCTGATCGGCCGGTACGGAGTTGCAAGTGTTGATGTTGGTTGGGCAGTCCGCGAAGTTACCGCTGGCCAGGTTGCTGCCTCCGCTGTCGCCTCCCCCGCCACATGCACTGAGCAGCAACGCTGCTGCTCCCGCGACCGCGACAGCCGCGGTTGCCCTCATTCGCCTCATCTGGGCTCGGACCTCTCAGCTCGTCGGGCGCCTCGGTGTGGCACCCGTCCAGGACTCGGGCAGTCCTCGGCATGTGCCGCCGGGAAGCGCCCCGGGGCACGGTAAGAACGTCGACCCCCCGTCGCGATGGCCCGGCGCGGATCGTGATCAAAGGGTGACCGGCGATCGGCGTAACGGGCTTTCACGCGTACCGGAGAGTAACAACGGGAGAAACAGCCGTATACGGATCGGCTGCCGGTCGGCCCGTTCGAAACCAGGGTGTTACCGAGTTGCTCAGCGGTCGGGGCGCTCCGGCTCGGCCCAGCCCTGTGCCCCGGTGAACGGTCCGGTGGACAGCGGCCCCGGCGTCACCCCGGTCGCCGCGTCGGTGGCCGGGGTGCTCACCACGAGCCCCTGCGACTGGTAGAGCGGCAGCGCCGGGAGCTGCCTCCACAGGATCCGCTCGACCTCGGCGACCGTCGCCGGGTCGGCCGGCCCGACCCGCAGCTGGTCGAGCAGCGGCTGCAGCGTCGGGAAACAGGACGACGCGGGAGAGTCGGCCGGGACCCCCGGAGCCGGGCAGCCGTAGGCCGAGTCCAGCCGCGGGCCGACCGCGCCGACGACGGCGCGCGGTGCGACCAGAACGTCCACCGCGACCGGCCCGGCCGGTCCGGCCGGTCCGGTGCTGGTCGGCGCGGTCG